>CAJWDO010000026.1 GCA_913031555.1 uncultured Alphaproteobacteria bacterium
CGCATTATCCGGTTCTCTATACAGGCGCGAACGGCCGGGTGGCGCATGAATGCATCATCGATATCCGCGACATCGAGGATCGAAGCGGCATCAGCAACGAGGATATCGCCAAACGGCTTGTCGATTTCGGCTTCCACGCACCGACCATGTCGTTCCCGGTTGCCGGCACCCTGATGATCGAGCCGACGGAGTCGGAATCGATCACCGAGATCGACCGCTTCTGTGATGCGATGCTGTCCATCGCCACCGAGATCGGCAAAGTGGAATCTGGCGTCTGGCCGCGCGATGACAACCCGCTGGTCAACGCACCGCATACGGCTGCCGATCTGATGGCCTCGGACTGGGATCATCCTTACAGCCGCGAGGAAGCCGCCAGCCCGGATATGAACCGGCAGGCCAACAAATACTGGCCGCCTGTCAGCCGCATCGACAATGCCTTTGGCGACCGGAACCTGATTTGTTCCTGCCCGAGCATTGATGAATGGGAAGAAGCGGCGGAATAAGAGACCGGGAAGACCCACGAACATTTTCCGCAGGGCCGCCATCAGGCGGCCCTTTCGGTTTGCCGGTCAATGTGATTTCATCAGCAACCCCGACCGCACAGCGAGACAGGAACATGCGTCACCTTGAATATCCCGGCAGATCACCTGTCGCCGCGCCAAATGGGATGGCAAGCACGTCACACCCGCTGTCCACGCAGGCGGCCATCAGCATCCTTCAGGAAGGCGGCAACGCCCTTGACGCGGCCATCGCCGCCTGCGCCGTACAATGTGTTGTCGAGCCGGAATCGACCGGTATTGGCGGCGACTGCTTTTGCCTTTACGCACCATCCGGGGGTGACAGGGTCATCGCCTTCAACGGGTCGGGCCGGGCGCCGGGCGCGCTCAGCTCCGACTTCCTGTTGGAGAAAAGCATCACAAAGATCGAGCGACAGTCACCACATGCGGTGACAATTCCCGGCGCGGTGGATGCCTGGACGCAGCTGAATCGCGACCATGGCAGGCTGGATCTTGGCGGGTTACTGGCACCCGCCATTGCCTATGCGCGTGACGGCTATCCGATCACCCAGCGGGTGGCGCGTGATTTCGCCGGCGCGTTCGAATGGCTGGATGAAGATGCGCGAACGGTCTTTTCCCGTGACGGCGGTCCGATCGCGCTTGGCGCCAGACACGCGCAGCCGGCGCTGGCCGCAACGCTGGAAAGGATTGGCCGTGACGGGCGGGCCGGTTTCTATGAAGGGTTTGTGGCGGACGAGATTATCGCCAAGCTGCGGGCGCTGGGCGGATGTCACACATCAGAGGATTTCACCGCCGCCATTGGCGAATATGTTGACCCCATCAGCACCCCGTTTCGTGATCATGACGTCTGGCAATGTCCGCCAAACGGCCAGGGGGTGATCGCGCTGATGCTGCTGAATATCATGGGCGGTATGGTGCCCGACGCCCGGGGCCCGATCACGCCGGAACGGATGCATCTCGAGATCGAGGCGGGCCGCCTTGCCTATCGTGACCGCGGCCTCGTGCTGGCCGACCCGGTGCAGGCAAGCGTTCCGGTACACGACATGCTGGACCAGGCCTATGCCGACAGTCTGCGCGGCCAGATTACACCCAACCGGCGGCTCGACCCGCTGCCACCAAGCCAGTTGCCACGACATAGCAGCACCGTCTATGTCACCGTGGTTGATCGTGACAGGAATGCCTGCAGCTTCATCAACTCGCTCTATGACAATTTCGGTTCGGGAATCATGGCCCCTGAAAGCGGTGTCATGCTGCATAATCGCGGTCAGGGATTTGTCGTTGACCCCGATCACCCGAACGGCATCACGCCGGGCAAGCGCCCGCTTCACACGCTGATCCCGGGCATGGTGACAAGGGATGGCCGGGTCACCATGAGCTATGGCGTCATGGGTGGCGAGTATCAGGCTTTCGGGCATATGCAGTTCCTGACCCGCCATTTTGATTATGGGATGGATGTTCAGATGGCGCAGGACATGCCACGATACTTCCCGAACCCGTTCAGCGATCATGTTGAGGTGGAGGCGCCGGTTCCGGAGGATGTTCGCGATGCGCTGCGCCGCCTCGGGCATGATCTTAGGCCGGCAGGGAAACCCATTGGTGGATCTCAGGCCATCAGCATCGACTGGGAGACCGGTCTTTTGACAGCCGGGTCCGATCCGCGCAAGGATGGTTGCGCAATAGGGTATTGAGCTGTTTCTGGTGGAGGACTGAAAATGCTTGACCGGATCATCGACCCACAGGCCTGTCCGCTTGACGATGCGGCATACATCACCGCCTGCCGGCAACGCCTTGATGAAGACGGCGTAGTAACGATCCCCGGTTTTCTGCTGGCGCGTACCGTCGCCGACCTTGTCGCCGAGGCAGAGGCCACAGCACCGGAGGCCTTCTTCACAAGCTCGACGCATAATGTCTATCTGACCGCGCCGGACGCAACACTTGCGCCCGATCATGTCTTCAACCGGCAGATTGACTCATCAAAGGGGTGCATCACGACCGACCAGGTGCCTACGGGTTCTGCCCTCCACAGCATATATGAGTCAGCCACCTTCCGGGATTTCATCGCCGGCATCGTCGGCGAGGCGGCGCTTTATGAATATGCCGACCCGCTTTCATCGATCAATGTCCATTACGCGGCGGCGGGACAGGAGCTTGGCTGGCATTTCGACAATTCGTCCTTTGCCGTGACCTTGCTACTGCAGGCCCCGGAGGCGGGCGGCGAATTCCAGTATGTTCGCGATCTTCGCGACGCCGATGCAGGGGATCTCAATTTCACCGGTGTCGAGGCGATCCTCAACAATGACCGTGCACCCGATATATTGGAGGTCGTCCCCGGCACGCTGGTGCTGTTTCGGGGGCGCAACTCAATGCACCGGGTCACCCCGACCATTGGCGGGCGGACCCGCATTCTGGTTGTTCTTGCGTATAATACCGAACCCGGGGTCGCCCTTTCGGAAGCGGCGCGGATGACCTTCTACGGCCGGCTTAGCTAGTCTTGTCCTTCCGGTAGCGCGCGGTCGCAAGTTCACCAGCAAACACCGTCATCGCCTCGCCAAGCGCGACACCAAGGGCATTGAAACCTTCAGCCGGCACCTCGCCCACCAGCGGTGCCCAACCCCAGTAGCTTCGCGCCAACAGCACGTCGCCGTCAGAGGTGTTGACCGTTGCGTCGAAATCAACCATCGCCTCGCCGCCGGGGACATAGGCAAAGCGGGTGACGTTCAGGGCCAGCCGGTAGTCGATTTTGTCAAAGTTGTCACTGGCCCGGAAGGTGGCATCGGCGCTGGCTTCATTCATCGCTGTCAGAAAGGCCCGCTCGATCAGCGTTGGCGTGCCGCCTACCCACTCTTCTGTCGGATCGGCCCCGGGGGTTGGCGGCGATCCTCCGTCTTCATCGTCTTCATCGGCGAATCGGTCGGTGCCGTCGACAAGGACAACCGGCCCGGCCGACGACAGACCACCACCACCACCGGCGCAGGCGCCAAGAAGCAGCGGAAACAACAGGATCATCAGAAACAGCGCGAATAAAGGCGAACGGCACGGGACAGGAACGGCGCCAGTAAGGCGCGACACAGGCATTATTAGAGGGAGCATTGGCGACAGGCTTCATTGATTGAAACTGTCCGCCGAATATCAATGGTTTTCTAAAAAGTAAAAAATCATAAATAGCTGAATTTATGCAACTTTGGCGATTGCACCTTTTGGGTTATCTCACTGAAATGTGAGAAGGTGTTAACGTTTCATTATTTTGTAAACATTGGGTTAATTTTAGCAAAAGGCTGCCAGGCGATCGCAAGCTCCGCAGCGCCGCCTGCAGCCTCTACACCCATATGGGGAATTGGTACGTTAACTATTTGGTCACTCTTGGCTAAACAATTCGATGTCAGGCGTCACGCGTACCGCTCGTCAGCCGGTCAAGATACAACGCCAGGTGCGCTGCCTCACGGCCCGTACCATCGCCAATCTGGCAGCGACAGGACGTGCCATCGGCCAGGATCGCCTGATCTGGATCAGCGTCCCGCACCGCCGGCAGCAGGGCTGCCTCGGCCATTTTCATCGAAACATCATAGGTTTCCCGCCCATAACCGAAGGCCCCCGCCATGCCGCAACAGGAGGTCTCGATTGTCTCGACCTCGACCCCGGCAAGATCGCGAAGCACGGTTTCGATTGGCTTGACGACATCAAAAGCTTTCTGGTGACAATGACCGTGAAGCTTTACCCGCCGGGCACCGGCGACATCGCCAGCAATGCCGAGATGGGGGCGATCCTCGGCCAGAAGTTCGGCCAAAGTCAGCACCGATTCGGCAACGGTTTCGGACTGCGATGATCCAAGCAACGCCGGGATCTCGTCACGAAGCGCCAGCGTGCAGGACGGCTCCAGCCCGACAATACGCACCCCGCTGCGGGCCAGCGGGTAGAGCGCCTCGACCAGGCGCTCGGCCTCGGCGCGGGCCGCCGTCACCATGCCGGAGGACAGGTAAGTCCGGCCACAGCATAGCGGCTTTCCCGATGCCGGGGTGGGCGCGAACACATCATAGCCGGCACGCCGCAGGACGCGGGTGGCGGCGCGCAGATTTTCCGGTTCGAAATAGCGGTTGAAGGTATCGGCGAACAGCACGATCGGCGTCCCGCTGCCGGTCGGGGTGACGGGAATCTCGCCAGCGCCGAACGCGTTGGCATGCCAGCGCGGCAGGGCGCGCCTGGTGGTAAAGCCGGTGACCCGCGACACCAGACCGGCAAGGCCCGGCACATGCCGCCACACCCCCTGCAGAAGATTGCTCAAGCTGGCAAGGCGCGAAGCCATCGGCGCGTAGGCAGGAAGGTAGGCAACCAGCCTGTCATGGAGCGAAATGCCATGCGCCGCCGCGCGCGCCGCCGTCACCTCGAGCTTCATCCGCGCCATATCGACACCGACCGGACATTCCCGACGGCAGGCCTTGCAGGAGACGCAGAGCTTCATCGTCTCAGCCATGGCATCGCTTGTCAGCGCGTCCGGGCCCAACTGGCCGGAGATCGCCAGCCGCAGCGAATTGGCCCGGCCCCGCACCGCGTCGCGTTCATTGCGGGTGGCGCGGTAGGACGGGCACATCACCCCGCCTTCAAGCTTGCGGCAGGCGCCATTGTTGTTGCACATCTCGACCGCACCCTGCAGGCCGCCGGCGCGCCCCGGCCAGTCGGCCCAGTCAAGAATGGTATTGTGATCCTCGACACTGTAACCGGGGGCAAAGCGGAACAGCGCGCGGTCATCCATCTTTGGCGCGTCGGTGATCTTTCCCGGGTTGAACATGCCGGCGGGATCGAACATCGCCTTGACCTGCCGGAACAGCTCCGGCAACACCGGGCCAAACATGGTGTCGTTGAATTCCGAGCGGACAATGCCATCACCATGCTCGCCGGAATGCGAGCCGCCAAATGACCGGACCAGCTCGAACGCCTCCTCGGCGATGGCACGCATCGTGTCGGCGCCGCCCTGCTGTTTCATGTCCAGCACCGGCCGCACATGAAGACAACCAACCGAGGCATGAGCGTACCAGGTTCCCTTCGCGCCATGCCTGTCGAAAATACGTGTCAGCTTGTCGGTATATTCCGCAAGGTCCTTGAGTTCGACCGCGCAATCCTCGAGGAAGGAGACCGGCTTGGCCTCGCTTTTCATGCTCATCATGATGTTGAGGCCGGATTTACGCATCTCGGCGACGCGTCCCTGCATCGCCGGGTCGATTGCATCGACAACACCGCCGCACCATGCCGCCCCCTTGTTCCAGCCAAAGCCGAGATCAGCCATCATCGTGTGAAGCTGTTCGAGGCGGCGATGATTTTCCACCATGTCATCCTCGGCGAACTCGACCACCAGAAGCGCCGCCGGGTCGCCGCGCACCACCTCTTCGATGGTCTTCTGGAAAATCGGGATCGAACGGCCAAGCGCGATCATCGTGTCATCGACCAGCTCGACCGCCACCGGGTCCAGCGTGACAAGATGCTGCGCCGCGTCCATTGCCTTGTAGAAGGTCGGGAAATGGCATATCCCCATCAGCTTTTTCGCCGGCAGGGGCCAGAGTTTCAGCTCGATCGCCGTGCTGTAGGCAAGCGTGCCTTCCGACCCGACAAGAAGATGCGCCAGATTGATGCCGTCGCCGTCCCCGCCACCGGGGCGCAGCGCCATCGCGTCCGGCATCAGCGCGTCGATATTATAGCCGCCAACGCGGCGCAGCACGGTCGGGAATCCGTCGAGAATATCCTGGCTGTGGCGGGCGCCCATCTCGAGTAATCGCGGCTGCAGATCGGCCAGCATGCCTGTCGGCGTCACCTTGCCGATATCGCCGAACCGCGCGCTGGAACCGTCCGACATGATGGCGTCGATGGCGGTGACATTGTCGCGCATCATGCCATAGCGGATCGACCTGCCACCACAGCTGTTGTTGCCGGCCATGCCGCCGATGGTGGCACGGCTGGAGGTCGAGACATCGACAGGAAACCACAGCCCGTGCGGTTTCAGCTGGCGGTTCAGCTCGTCAAGAACGATCCCCGGCTCGACACGGCAGCGCCGCTGTTCGACATCGAGTTCGAGGATGCGGTTCAGATGCCGGCTGGCATCCATGACGATGGCATTGTTCACCGTCTGCCCGCATTGCGAAGTCCCACCGCCACGCGGCAGCACCGCCAGCCCTTCCCGCCGCGCGAAATCAAGCGTCGCCTCGACATCGGCCAGGCTTTCCGGCACCACCACAGCATGCGGCATCATCTGATAGATCGAGGCATCGGTGGCATAGCGCCCCCGCGCAAAGACATCGTCAAAAAGGGCACCGCTGAGCGCGGCTTTCAACGGGGCAAAGGATGGAACGCGAATGTCGTCAGGCATGGAATCTCTCGGCAATCGAAACAGGATGAGGCAACTTCATTGCGGGTGGGCATAGCGTCGCGGCGACATCCACATGGTTGTGCGCGGACCCTTAAGAAACTAGGCTATCGCCACTATCATTCCAACGCGAAAGATTACCGCACATGAGTTCAAACAGCTATCAGGCCGGGCGCCATTTCCTGCAGATTCCCGGACCTACCAATGTACCTGACCGTATTCTGCGCGCCATGGATCATCCAACGATTGACCATCGCGGCCCGGCCTTCGCCGAGATTGGCAAGACATGCCTTGACGGCATGAAGACCGTCTTCAAGACGGATTCGGCGGTGATCATCTATCCGGCGTCCGGCACCGGCGCCTGGGAAGCGGCGCTTGTCAACCTGATCAATGCGGGTGAGCGCGTGCTGATGGTCGAGACAGGCCATTTCGCGACACTGTGGAAAACAATGGCCGACCGTCTGGGGATCGAGACCGAGTTCCTGGAGACGGACTGGCGTCGCGGTGTTGACCCGCAGGCCATCGAGGACCGGCTTCGTGCTGACAGCGAAGGTCAAATTCGCGCCGTCTGTGTCGTCCATAACGAGACCTCGACAGGATCAACCTCGCGCATTGGCGAAGTGCGCGCGGCAATAGATGCAGCCGGCCATGGCGCCCTGTTGATGGTGGACACGATTTCATCGCTTGCCTCGATCGATTATCAGCACGATGAATGGGGTGTAGATGTAACGGTGTCAGGTTCGCAGAAGGGGCTGATGCTGCCACCGGGCCTGTCATTCAACGCGATCTCCGAGCGCGCCATCAGCGAATCGAAAAGCAATGGACAGCAACGCTCATACTGGGACTGGCAGGAACAGCTCGCCGCCAACAAGGGCGGAGCTTTTCCCTACACACCGGCGACAAACCTCCTCTATGGGCTTGCCGAGGCCATCGACATGCTTCACGAGGAAGGGTTGGACAACGTCTTCTCGCGTCATGACAGGCATGCCGAAGCAACCCGCCGTGCCGTTCAGGCCTGGGGGCTGGAGGTGCTGTGTCAGGAACCACGCGACTATTCAAGCTCGCTGACCGCCGTGATGTTGCCCGAAGGCCATGATGCTGACGCCTTCCGGGCGAAGGTGCTGGCGAATTTCGACATGTCGCTTGGCAACGGCCTGTCGCGGTTGGCCGGCCGGGTGTTCCGGATCGGTCATCTTGGGGATTTCAACGATCTGATGCTGACCGGAACGCTGAGCGGGGTCGAAATGGGACTTCGGGTGGCCGATATCCCCCACCAGTCCGGCGGCGTCCAGGCGGCGATACAATTCCTGTCTGAAAGTGCCACCGCGGCCTGACAGCCACGATCAGGAGACAGCCATGCGGGAAGACGCCATCACGGAAGACACCATCAGGGAAGATGGGGAACTTCTCTACAGCGTGACCGACGGGATTGGTCACATCATCATGAACAGGCCGCATCGGCGCAACGCGCTGACCTTCGGCATGTATGACCGGATCAAGGAGATCTGCACGATCGTTGGCACTGACGCCGACCCGGATGATGTGCGGGTGCTGATTTTCTCCGGCGGTGGTGACGCCGCCTTTGCCGCCGGCACCGACATTTCGCAGTTCCGGACATTCACCGCACAGGATGCGATCAATTACGAACAGATGATCGATGGCACGCTGACCACAATAGAGGAATGCCGCGTGCCAACCATCGGCGCGCTGAACGGATTCTGCACCGGAGGCGGTGCGGCCATCGCGGCGACAATGGATATCCGGATCGGCAGCCGCGATCTGAAGGTCGGCGCGCCGATCGCCCGCACCCTTGGCAATTGTCTTGCCATTGGCAATCTGAGCCGGTTTGTCAGGCTCGTCGGTGAAGCAAGGGTCAAATATATGCTGCTGACTGCGCAACTGATCGACGCCGAGGAAGCCGCCTCGGCTGGCTTTATCTCGGAATGTCTTGCCGACCGCGACGAGATGCTGGCGCGTGCCGACGAGATGGCAAAGGGCATCACCGAACTGGCGCCGTTGACGCTTGATGCGACGATGCGCGGCATGCGCCGGCTGCAAACCATGACGCCGCTTCCCGACGATCATGACCTTGTCGAGCAATGTTTCGGCAGCGCCGATTTCAAGGAAGGCGTTGCCGCCTTTTTCGACAAGCGCAAGCCCGACTGGAAGGGCGTCTGATACCCCCTGTGCTGGCATCCGCCACTTTGCCTTTTCCATAATTTGGTATACCATGTTCCCAAATGAAGATTCGTGGGTTGATTTTCTTCAGTCGGTGATATTTTGCGCCGGTCACGCCAGAGGATCACGCCAAGGTTTCACAGGAGAGATTCGTGGATTTCGCACATTTCATCGGCGGCCAGTGGGTTGCCGATTCAGACGTCACAACCAACCGCAATCCGGCCAATCAGGATGACATCATCGGCACCTATGCCCGCGGCGGCGCAGGTCGCGTCGATGAGGCCGTGGCAGCCGCGATGGCGGCGCTTGATGACTGGGCGCACGCAAGTCCACAGATTCGGCACGATGTTCTGGAGAAAGCCGGCGCGCTGATTGTCCAGCGCAAGGACGAACTTGGCAGATTGCTGGCGCGCGAGGAAGGCAAAACAATCGCCGAGGCGGTTGGCGAGACCGTCCGCGCCGCGCAGGTCTTTAAATTCTTCGCCGGCGAGGCGCTTCGCAACACCGGTGACGCGGTGGCGTCGGTGCGTCCGGGTGTCGAAGTGACAATCGAGCGCGAACCGGTTGGCGTCATCGGTCTGATCACGCCGTGGAATTTCCCGATCGCCATTCCGGCCTGGAAAATGGCGCCGGCGCTGGCCTTTGGCAACACCGTGGTGATGAAACCTGCCGAACTGACACCCGGCTGTGCCTGGGAACTGGCCAACATTCTTGAACAGGCTGGCTGTCCGGCAGGTGTGTTCAACCTTGTCATGGGCCCCGGATCGCAGGTTGGCGCACGCATTGTCGAGCATCCCGATATCGCCGCTGTCAGCTTTACAGGGTCCGTCGCGACAGGCCGCCGGGTGGCCGTCGACTGCGCGGCGAACGGCAAGAAGGTGCAGCTTGAAATGGGCGGCAAGAACCCGATGGTTGTCGTCGATGATGCCGACCTTGATGTCGCCGTCGGCGCGGCGCTCAACGGCGCTTTCTTCTCGACCGGCCAGCGCTGCACAGCCTCTTCACGGCTGATCGTCACCAAGGGAGTCCATGATGCGTTTCTTGACAGGCTGACGGCCGCCGCCGCCGATCTTGTGGTCGGCGACCCCCTCGACGCGAAGACGCAGATTGGCCCAGTTGTTGACCAGTCACAGATGGATCAGAATATGCGTTATCTGACGCTTGCCTCCGAAGAAGGCTGTGATGTCCGCGGTGGCGGGCTTGGCAATGGCAACGGGTTTTTCATGCATCCGGCGATCTTTGCCGGCGCGACCAACGCCATGCGGGTATCGCGCGAGGAAATCTTCGGCCCGATGGCCTCGATCATCAAGGTCGATGACTATGACGAGGCGCTGGCGGTTGCCAATGACACCGAATTCGGCCTGTCCTCGGGAATCTGCACGACCTCTCTGAAGCTGGCATCGCATTTCCGGCGCCATGCCAAGGCCGGCATGGTGATGGTCAACCTGCCGACAGCCGGTGTCGACTATCATGTGCCGTTCGGTGGCCGAAAGGGGTCAAGCTATGGCCCGCGCGAGCAGGGAAGCTATGCCCGCGAGTTCTACACCACCGTCAAGACGAGCTATATAGCCCCCTGAGGAGGCACAGCCACCATGACCACCCGTCCCTATAGCGGTATCTGGCCTGTTGCGCCGACACCCTTTACCGAAAATGGTGCCGTCGATGATGACGGCATGCGCCGGGTTCTGGACTGCATGATCGACCAGGGGTGCGATGGCATCTGCATCCTTGCCAATTTTTCCGAGCAGTTCCTGATTTCCGATGCCGAGCGCGAGCATCTGACCAAGCTTTGCCTTGCCCATGTGGATGGCCGGGTGCCGGTCATCGTGACAATCAGCCATTTCGCCACCGATATCGTGGTGGCGCGGGCACGGCAGGCAAAGCAGCTTGGCGCGGCGATTGTGATGATGATGGCCCCCTATCACGGCGCCCTGCTGAAGGGCAATGCACAGCAGACCTTCGACCAGTTCAGGATGGTTGGCGATGTCGGCATCCCGATCATGATTCAGGACGCGCCCCTGTCGGGTGTCGATCTGCCGGTGCCGCTGCTTGTTCGGATGGCGCGCGAGATCGAGATGGTGAAGCTTTTCAAGATCGAATCGGCGGGTGTGGCGACGAAGATGCGGGCGCTGCTTGATACTGCCGGTGATGCCGTGGAAGGGCCATTCGATGGTGAGGAGGGGATCACCCTTCTTGCCGATCTTGATGCCGGCGCCACCGGGTCGATGACATCGGCACTGATCCCCGATCTGATCCGTCCTGTCATCACAGCGCACGCCGCCGGGGACCGCGACGCGGCGGTGGCGGGCTATACGGCCGTGCTGCCGGTGATCAATCACGAGAACCGCCAGTGCGGATTCCGCGCGGCAAAGGCGGCGATGGTCGAGGGCGGGGTTATCGGCTCGGATTTCTGTCGCCATCCGATTGACCCGCTGCCGGCACCGACACGGGCCGAGCTTCTGGGACTGATGCGTCCGTTGGATCCGATTGTGCTTCGTTGGGGCCGCTGAACCGATGGCCAAGCAGAATGCGCTGACATCCCTGCTCAATGAGGGCGAAATCAAGCCAAGCCAGCGCCGCTCGCTCAGCGAGGAAACCGCCGACAAGCTTCGTGAGCTGATCCTGTTGGAAAAGCTGCCGCCGGGCATGCACATTCCCGAGCGCGACCTTGCCGAGGTGCTTGGCATCAGCCGCACCCCGATGCGCGAGGCGTTGCGAATTCTCGAGAACGAAGGACTTGTCGATCACACGCCGACGCGCCGTTCGCGCGTAGCCAACCCGTCGGCCGAGGAGCTGGCGCATAGCATGCAGGTGCTTGCCACATTGGAGGCGCTGGCGGGTGAACTTGCCTGCATGAATGCCAGCGATTCGCAGATCACCGCCATCGCTGCCCTGAACCGGCAGATGGTCGAAAAGAGCGATGTCATGAATTCCATCGATTTCTTCAAGACCGATATGGAATTCCACACCGGCATTGTCGCCGCCAGCGGCAATACGGCGTTGATCGACACACATGCCAAATATAACGCCAGGCTGTGGCGTGCCAGGTTCCTATCATCGCGCCGTAAGCTTGGCCGAGCGACGACCTTGCAACAGCATCAGGATATCACCGCCGCGCTGCAGGACCGAAATGTGTCTGGTGCCGCCCACACCATGCGCAAGC
>CAJWDO010000027.1 GCA_913031555.1 uncultured Alphaproteobacteria bacterium
CTCGTCGAACTGCTGCTGCTCGTGCTGCTGGTGATATTGCCTGAGGTCGACGTGCTGGTCGATACATCGCCGGAGGTCGAGCTTGTCGAGCTGACTTCGCCGGTGGAGGTGGAGGACGACGTCGACTCGAAGTGGCCGCTGCCGCGTCTGGAACTGCCCGACTTCGGCGGCGTCGAGAAGATTGGCGGCGAGCGGCCGGCGGACCCGACGGATTCGTTTGATTATGGCGTCGGCGGCTTTGCCGGACTGCAGGAGCTACGCGGCCTCAACAAGCCGGTGATCGCCGCTGTCGAAGGGATGTGTGTCGGCGGCGGGTTCGAGCTGGCGCTGTCCTGCGATCTGATCCTCGCCACCGAGGCGTCGAGCTTCGCGCTTCCCGAGATTCGCGCCGGCACCCTTGCCGACGCCGCGACCATCAAGCTGCCGAAACGGATTCCCTATCATGTCGCTATGGACATGCTGCTCACCGGCCGCTGGATGGATTGCGAGGAGGCGCATCGCTGGGGCCTTGTCACCGAAAAACTGGCTGACGGACCAGCCTTGTATGAGCACGCATGGGAGTTGGCGCGACTTCTGGCCTCGGGGCCGCCGCTTGTCTTCGCGGCGATCAAGGAAGTGGCGCGCGAGGCCGAGGCGATGAAGTTCCAGGACGCGATGAACCGCGTCACCAAGATGCAGCTTGCGACCGTCGACAGGCTGTATAATTCCGAGGACGGGATGGAAGGATTCCGCGCCTTTGCCGAAAAGCGCGAACCTGTCTGGAAAGGCCGCTGAAGCGCCGGAATGTCGTTCACATCGATACGTGGTCAGATCAGCAGGTGGTCAGATCAGCTCGCGGATGGTTTCGACAAGCGTCGCATTGATCGCCCGTGGGCCGGTATCAAGCCTGTTTTGATGTCGGCGGGCCCCGGGAATGCGCACCCCGTCGAGGCTGGTCAGCCGGTCCATGAAATCCTCGACATGCGATTCCCAACCGGCGCCGGCGATCAGTTCGGGTGACAGCGCGATCACCATCTCGCCGCCACGCGGCGGGCCGCCATCGCCATTGTCATGCTGTTTTGCCTCATAGCTGAACCTCTCGCCGGTCAGACCGGCGGCCAGCAATTCGACCATCAGCGCGATGGCCGATCCCTTGTAACCCCCAAACGGAAGCAGCACGCCCTTGGCGATCTCGGCCGGGTCGGTTGTCGCGTTGCCATCGGCATCAAGACCCGTACCCGGTGGCACCTCGCGCCCGTCGCGGGCGGCGATCTGAATGTCGCCCATCGCCATTGAGGCAGTGGCCATGTCATAGCAAACGGGAGCCTTGCCGGGCCGCGGCCAGGCAAAGGAAATCGGGTTGGTGCCGAAAAGTTTTTCGGCTGTGCCGACCGGTGCCACCATCGGCATGTAGGCGGTGCAGGCAATTCCAACCAGCCCGCGATCGGCCAGATATTCCGTCTCTGGCCACAGCGCCGCGAAATGATGAATGCCGGTGAGCGACAGCGCGGCAACGCCGATCTCGGCCGCCGCCTCGGCAAGCACCGGCAAGGCGGTGGCCTGGGCCAGAGGCGCGAAACAGCCATGCCCCTCGCACTGGATGATGGCCGGCGTCTTGCGAGTCACCGTCGGGCGCGCCTCGCCATCGACCTTGCCGCTTCGAAGCGCCTTTACATAGCCTGGGATGCGGAACAGCCCGTGCGAGTGCGAGCCGTCGCGTTCGGCCCGCGTGACGATGTCGGCCAGCGCGGCGGCGTTGGCCTCGTCGCAGCCATTCTTCATCATCGCCTCATGCGCCAGCGCATGGATTTCATCCAATGTCAGGGTGGTCTTGCTCATGATGATTCACTCTCAATGCCGGTAGTCCGGCTCCTCCTCGTCAAGAATGGCACGGATGGCCTGCATGTGTTTCCGTGGGCCGCCTTCATAGACCTCCCATTGCTGTGCGGTTTTCTCGGCGACATCATCATCGAGAACCGACAGTTCAAGCCCGGTCGCCAGCGCCGTCAGATAGGTCCGACAACCACGCTCGTAATGATAGGCAAGATCGAACGCAACTGCCGGCGTCTCACCAACCGTCATGAAGCCGTGATTGCCCATCATCATCATCATCCTGTTGCCAAGCAGCGTCGACAGGCGTTCGGCCTCGTCGCCAAGCCCCATGCCGTCAAACCCGCTGTCGATGGCGACACGATTGTGAAATCGTGCCGTCGTCTGGTCGACCGCCGGCAGGACCGGCGACTTCACCGCGCTGAGCGCCGTGGCGTAATGCGAATGGAGATGCACGATGCAGCGTGCCTGCGGGTTGTTGCGGTGCATGGCGCCATGGATGGCCCAGGCGGTGGCATCGATATGCGGGCGCACCGAATCATCAAGTTCCCGGGCATCGACAAGCAGCATGTCACTTGCCTTAAGTTTCGAGAAATGGATGCCATAGGGGTTCATCAGAAACATCTGGCCATCATCCGAGACAGCAAAGGAGAAGTGATTCGAAATCCCCTCATGCATGTTCTCACGCGCTGTCCAACGAAAGATCGCCGCCAGATCACGGCGGGCATTCTGGATGTCAGCCTCATCAATGTCGACAGCTCTGCTTGTCATGCTCCCCTCCATGCCGGATTGCCATCCAAGCCTGCCGGAGGCAACTCCGCTTCGCAACGCAAAACTGACTGCCTTTTCGTGACCCGCGTTTTAGCGGTTGCGCCGGGACCGACGGCGCGGTGAAATGGTGGCAGGACGAACAGGAGCGCAAGATGCAGATCTGTAGATCCCTTGTCGGCGGCAAGACAGTCACCGGCACGGCACCCGCAATCGACAAGATTTATCCGGCCACCGGCGAGGTTATCGCCAGGATCGAGCCTGCCGACGACGCGGTTCTGGACATCGCGGTCGCTACAGCGACAGCCGCGCAGGCTGAATGGGCGGCCCGCGGTGGGCAGGAACGTGGCCGGGTTCTGGGCCGCGCCGCACAACTTCTGCGCCAGAACAATGACGAATTGGCAAAGCTTGAGGTCATGGATGTCGGCAAATGTCTTGGCGAGGCCGTGTCGGCCGATGTGCCAAGCGGTGCCGACGCCATGGAGTTTTTCGGCGCGCTGGCCCAGACAGGCACAGGCGACATGCGACGTTATCCCGATGCCATCGCCTATTGCGAGCGCGTACCTCTTGGCGTCTGCGCCGGCATCGGCGCCTGGAATTATCCGGTGCAGATCGCTTGCTGGAAGGCCGCGCCGGCATTGGCCGCCGGCAATGCCTTCATACTGAAACCGTCCGAGATGACACCTCTGACAGCGCATATGGTGGCTGACCTGCTTTGCGAGGCGGGGCTTCCCGACGGGCTGTTCCAGATTGTCCATGGCGATCACACGATCGGACGCGCCATCTGCGCCCATCCCGGCATTGCCAAGATTTCGCTGACCGGCGGTGTCGATACCGGCAGGCTGATCATGGGCCAGTCGGCCGAGACGCTGAAGAAGGTCACGCTGGAACTTGGTGGCAAGTCGCCGCTGATCGTTTTCGCCGATGCCGATTTCGACCTTGCCGTGCAGACGGCGCTTGATGCGAATTTCTACACCGCCGGCGAGGTTTGTTCGAACGCCACGCGGGTCTTTGTCGAGGCTGGCATCGCCGCCGATTTCGAGGCGGCGCTTGTCGAGCGCACGCGCGCCATGCGGGTCGGCGACCCGATGGCCGACGATGTGCAGATGGGGGCGCTGATTTCAGAGCCGCATCTTCTGAAGGTTCTTGACTATATCGATGGCGGCACCGCCGAGGGCGCCACCCTTGCCGCCGGCGGCAAACGGATCCATCCACAGGGGTTCGAGAATGGCTATTTCATGGAGCCGACCATCCTCACCGGCTGCCGCGATGACATGCGGCATGTCAGAGAGGAAATCTTCGGGCCGGTGATGTCGGTGCTGACCTTCGAGGATGAGGAGGAGGCCATTACCCGCGCCAACGCCACCAGCTTTGGTCTTGGCGCCGGGCTGATCACCGCCGATCTGGCGCGCGCGCACCGTGTTGCGGACCGGCTCGAAAGCGGCAATGTCTGGGTCAATACCTATAATATCCTGCCGCCGGGGTTGCCATTCGGCGGCGTCAAGCAATCGGGCTTTGGCCGAGAGAACAGCGCCTACTCGCTGGAAGCCTACAGCGAGATCAAGGCCACCTATATTCAGCTATAAACGGACACCGCGTGACAACATCCCCTGCATCGACCCGCCGCACCGATCTGCGGCTCTTCCAGACCATGGCCGGCGCCAGGCATGGCGGCGCCGAGCTGTTCTTTGAGCGGCTCGCCATCGGGTTCAATGACACCGGCATGAACCAGCAGTTGATGATCAAGCCGGACAATGATCGCATGGCCCGACTCACCACCGCCGGGCTTGATGTCACGGGGTGCGGGTTCTCACCGCTTCTGGCGACGCTGCATCGCCGCCGGATCGCCGCCGCCATTCGCCGCAACAAACCCGATGTCATTCTCAGCTGGATGAACCGCGCGACGATGATGACGCCGCCCGCCGGGCGTCCGCATGTCGCCAGGCTCGGTGGTTTCTACAATCTGAAATATTACCGTGGCTGTGACTGGCTGGTCGCGAATACGCGCGATATCGCCGACTATCTGATCGCCAACGGCGTGCCAAGGGAGCGCGTCCATTACCAGATCAATTTTGTCCCCGACGGGCGTGAGGGGTCCATATTCGGGGGACCCGTGTCCGAGGGAAAACGAGGCGACGGACCGGTCATCGCCGCGCTTGGCAGGCTGCATGAGAACAAGGCGTTCGATACGCTGATCCGCGCCTTTGCGGCGCTGCCGGACGGCAGGCTGTGGCTGGCCGGCGAAGGGCCGGAACGCACCATGCTTGGTGATCTGGCAAATGAACTTGGCATCGCCTCAAGAGTGGTGTTTCTCGGCTGGCAGGATGACCCGCAATCAATCATCCGCGGCGCCGACATTCTTGTCTGCCCGTCGCGGCACGAGCCTTTCGGCAATGTCATCGCCGAAGGGATGGCCTGCGGCAAACCGGTGATCTCGACACAGACAAATGGCGGGTGCGAATTGATCGAGGACGGCGTCAATGGCCTGCTGGTCCCGGTCGATGATGTCGATGCGCTGGCGGACGCGCTGGCCCAGCTGACAACGGACGTGGCTTTGGCGGCGCGGCTGGCCGAAGGCGGGCGTTCCTGTTGGCAGGCGACCCTGTCACCGCAACGGGTGACCGGCGACTGGATCGATTTTCTTGAAAGGGTTGCCGTCTGATGTGCGGGATTGGCGGTTATTTCCTTCGCCCCGGGGGCGCCGCGCCGGCAGATACGCTGGACAGGATGGAGCGCGCGCTGGCGCATCGCGGCCCTGACGGCAGCGGACGTTACGCCGACAGCCAGGCCGGATTTGTCCACACGCGGCTCTCGATTGTTGATCTGGCAAAAGGCGCGCAGCCCTTCATCGCGCCGGGGGAGGATGGCGGTCAGGTACTGGTCGCGAATGGCGAGATCTACAATCACGCGGCGCTTCGCCAGTCGCATTGCGCCGGGTATGATTTCACCTCCAACTCGGATTGCGAAACGTTGCTGGCGCTGTGGGTGCGGCATGGCACCGACGTGGTGCGGCAGCTTCGCGGCATGTATGTGGCAGCACTCTATGATCCTGCCCGCGATGAGGGGCTGTTGATCCGCGATCCCTTCGGGATCAAGCCGCTCTATATATGCGAGACAGCGGACGGATTGTTTTTCGCCTCCGAGATCGCGGCGCTTCGCGCGATCGGCCTCGGCGATGCCCCGCCCGACAAGTCCAAACCCGATCCAACCCACGCCGCCTGTATCATCGACCGGCAATTCGCCCCGGATGATCTGCCGGCCTTTCCTATGATCCGGCGCGTGGCGCCTGGTGAGATATTGATCATCCGCGGCGGGCGGATCGCCGAGCGATTTGCCGACAGACCGCTGGCGGCCGGCATGACAGACCGGGTCGCGCCGACGATTGACGCGTTCGAGGCGCAGCTTCACAACACTGTCGAGGCGCATCTGATGGCCGACGTGCCTCTCGGCCTGTTCTTTTCCGGTGGTGTTGATTCCTCAGCCATCCTGGCGGCGCTTGCCGATTTACGGGCGCGCGACGGACGCAGCGAGCCAATCCTGACCTATACCGTACGTTTTGACCGCAGCGGTGATGATGAAACCGGGGTTGCCGCGTCGCTTGCCGCCGGCGAAGGGGCCGAGTTCGTCGACGTCCCCTATGGCAAGGCCGATTTTTTAGCAGATGCCGGGCGGGCTGCGATGGCCTGTGATGATGCGGTGGCGGATTACGCTATTCTGCCGACCCTGCATCTGGCGCGGCGCGCGGCACAGGATGTCAAGGTGGTGCTGTCCGGCGAAGGCGGCGATGAATTCTTTGCTGGCTATGGCCGCTACCGGGCCGGGCTACGCGCCCTTGGTGCGAAGTTCCCGACCCGCCCCGGACCGGCATTGCGTGCCGGTCTGTTCGGTGACGATGTGGCACGACAGCTGGCCGCGCGCTATGACCGTGCCAGCGCCAATATGCCAGGCTTGCTGCTGCGACTTGCCGACAGGCGCGCCGCGCTGGCCGCACTGCAACACCATGATATTGATGACTGGCTACCGAATGATCTACTGATCAAGCTTGACCGTTGCCTTATGCGCCATGGGCTGGAGGGCCGCACACCCTTCATCGACAGGCAGATGTCTGCCTATGGTTTTCACCTGCCGGTGGCAGCCAAGATCGGCCGCAAGGGCGGCAAGCATCTGGTCAAGTCATGGCTTGAACGGCGCCTGCCTGCCTGCCGGCCCTTTGCCAGAAAGCGCGGCTTTACGGTGCCTGTCGGTGGGTGGATTGCCGAAGAGTCACAAACGCTGGCCCCATTGGTGGCAAGGCAGGACGGTGTGGCGGAATTGATCAGCGCCGACAAGGCACGGGCGGTGATCGCATCGGCTGATGGTCGCGGCGGGCTGCTGGCATGGCGGCTGCTGTTCTACGCGCTGTGGCATCAGATCCATTGCCGCGGTGTCGATGCCGAACAACCGCTTGCCGACATCCTTGCGGCGCGTGGCTAGGATACGGGGTGGGCGGCAATCGGCAAGGCCGTGGTGAATTTGATTTCTTCCATGGCGAAGGATGAACTCACATCGGTCAGTTGCACCCGGCTGATCAGGCTCCGGTAGAAGGCGTCATAGGCGGCCATGTCGGCGACAACCACGCGAAGCAGGTAATCCACCTCGCCGCTCATGCGGTAGAATTCGACCACCTCGGGCATTTCGGAAATCATTGTGGCGAAGGATTCCAGCCAGTCGGCATTGTGCTGGTCGGTGCGTAGCGTGACAAACACCGACATTCCGACCCCGACTCTAGTCGGGTCGAGAAGCGCCACACGTTTGCGAATCACGCCAATTTCCTCGAGCCTCTGGATCCTGCGCCAGCAGGGCGTGACGGACAGACCGACCTTGCGCGCGATTTCGGCCACCGGCTGCGCCGCGTTATCCTGAAGATGAACAAGGATTTTCCTGTCGGTTGCATCCATCACCGCCATGGGGACATCCTTTCCTTTATTCCGTGGTCGACAGTCTGTCGTCAGATTGATTATAAGGGAAAAACCACCAAATTCCAGAAAATATTAAAAATATGTTCTGTAGAATTGTTTTTTTATCCTGAATCTAGCCAATTTTTTGCTTTTACGCTGGCGCGGCCAGATGTGACCGGCCATAACCCGCCAGGGTTGATTTTGCCGGATCAAGGCGTCATGGTCCGCGCATGAGTGATCAGATCATGACACGAACCTCCGGGACAATTCCCCAGCCACAGCTTCTGGCAGCCGATGACTGGCAGGATTACGAACTTCTTGACAGCGGCGACGGGCAAAAGCTGGAACGGTTCGGCACTTTCACCTTTGTTCGCCCGGAACCACAGGCGATGTGGGCGCCGCGTCTGGCCAAAGCGGACTGGCAGGCGGCCGACGGCCATTTTGTGGCCAGCCAGGGGCGCGGAGAGGATGACGAGACAGCCGGCGGCTGGACCCTGTCAAAAGACCTGCCATCGCAATGGCGGGTCAGCTATGACGGGCTTCATTTTCTTGCCAGGCCGACGCCCTTCAGGCATCTGGGGTTCTTTCCCGAACAGGCACCGCACTGGAACTGGTGCGCCGAACTCGTTGCGGCTTTCACCGCCCGTCATGGGCGCGCGCCGCGGATCCTGAACCTGTTCGCCTATTCGGGTGTTGCCAGCCTTCATGCCGCGCGCGCCGGGGCCGAGGTGGCGCATGTCGATGCCAGTCGCAAGGCCATCACGCAGGCCTTTGAGAATCGCGATGAGGCCGGTCTCGGGGACGCGCCGATCCGCTTCATCACCGAGGATGCCGGACGGTTTGTCGAGCGCGAGATCCGGCGCGGGCGGGCCTATGACGGCATTCTTCTCGATCCACCAAAATATGGCCGCGGCCCCAAGGGCGAACGCTGGCATATCGAAACCGACCTTGTGCCGTTGCTTCGTGGCTGTCGGGACCTTCTGTCCGACACGCCGCTGTTTCTGCTGTTGACCATCTATGCCATCCGCGCCTCCTCGCAAGCGGCGCATTACGCGCTTGCCGACATGATGGCAGGGGCCGGAGGGGCAGTGTCGTCAGGTGAACTTGTCAGCATCGAATCAGGCGATGAGCCGCGCGTCATCAGCCAGGCCAATTTCGCCCGCTGGACGGGTTTTGGCAGCTGAACAGCGCCTGATTACACCGTCACTCAGGGTTTGCGAAGCGCCTCATAGAGCGCCAGACCGCTGGCAACCGCAAGATTCAGCGAATCCGAACGTCCCAGCATCGGCATCCGCACAAGCTGGCTGCAGGCCGTCACCAGCCCGTCGGTGAGGCCGGCCTGCTCATTGCCCATCAGCAGGATCAGTGGCCCGCTGTAATCCGCCTCGCGGTAATCAACGCTTGCCGGCAGGGCGGTGCCGACGATCCGGCCAGGCCAGCGACCCGTAAGTTTCAGGAACTCCGCCTCCGACATATGCGCCAGCGCGACATTGAAAACCGCCCCCATCGAGGCGCGAACCGCCTCCACCGAATAGGGGTCGGTGCAGTCACCGATCAGGATGACACCCTGCGCGCCGGTGGCGTCGGCGGTTCGCATGATGGTGCCCAGATTGCCGGGATCACGCACCCGGTCAAGCGCGATCCAGCATCGGTCCGGGTCGGGCGCCACTTCATCGGCGGCAAGCCAGCGCTGTTCAAAGGCGCCAAGCACCATTTGCGGATTGTCCTTGCGGCTGACCCGCGCCAGCAGCGATTCGGTGACAGGGAGCGCACGCCCGCCGTCGCGCGACAAGGCCTGTAACAGCGCGCCAAGCTGATCGTCATTGGCGCGCGACGCCAGATAGGCAAGCCTGTGCATACGCCAACCAAGCGCCACTGCCTCGGTGCAAATTCGCATGCCTTCAGCCAGAAACCAGCCTGTCTGACGCCGGAATTTCCGCTCATGAAGCGACCGGAGTCGTTTCACCTCGGCATTTCCGGCGCTGGTAATGATATCGGACGCGGTGCCATTCATGTCGGTGTACTAGCAAAAACCGTCCCGGAGCCCAAATTTTTTGTTTCAATTCCGACTTTTTTCGTCGTACAAAAATCGTGTAAACGCAAAGAGCCGCCCTGTAGAGCAGGGCACACGGTTCTGCTTGTGGGGGTTATCTGCGATGAGTGTGCAGACCATCAAGTCACTGCTGCAACATGACAGCAACGCAACCCCGCAGAAAATCGGGTTTTTGCTTCTCGATGAGTTTTCAATGCTGGCATTCGCCTCGGCAATCGAACCGTTGCGTGCCGCCAACAGGCAGAGCAACAGCGATCTCTACGGTTGGGTGATTGCCAGCCCTACCGGAAACCCGGCGGTGGCAAGCAATGGTGTCGAGGTGGCCTCGGACGGTGACGCGGCGGTTCTGCAGGATTGCCGGATGGTCTTTGTCTGTGCCGGGCTGAATGTACGTGAGCATACCGACCGCAACGTGCTGAATCTTGTGCGCCGGCTGGACCGTACCGGCGCCGTCATCGGGGCGATCTGCACCGGCACCTACATCATGGCGGCGGCTGGACTGCTCGATGACCGGCGCTGCACTATCCATTGGGAGAATATCGACGGTCTTGGCGAGGAATTTCCCGAGCTGGAGATCACCAATGATCTGTTCGAGGTGGATGGCACCCGCGTTACCTGTTCCGGCGGCACCGCATCGCTCGACATGATGTTGAACCTGATCGCGCAGTCGCATGGCGCCGCGCTTGCCGCCGAGGTGTCCGACCAGTTCATCCATGACCGCATCCGGGAGCCGACCGACAGGCAGCGGATGGAGCTTCGCTCACGCCTTGGCGTCAGCCACCCGAAATTGCTGGCCGTGGTGAAGACCATGGAGGACAATCTGGAGGAGCCGCTGGCGCAAACCGATATTGCCCGCATGACGAATCTGTCGACACGGCAGCTTGAACGGTTGTTCCGTAAATATCTGAACACAACGCCAACCCGCTATTACCTGAATTTGCGGCTGGCCCGGGCGCGCCATCTGTTGCGCCAGACCTCGATGTCGATTCTGTCGGTGGCGCTTGCCTGCGGCTTTGTCTCGGCCTCGCACTTCTCAAAATGCTACCGCGAATGTTATGGGCGCACGCCGCGCGCCGAACGCGCGCCAGCCTGACGGGATTCCACCTGACGGGATTCCACCTGACGGGATTCCGCCTGACGGGATTCCACCTGACGGGATTCCACCTGGCAGCAGAGTCAGCCAGCCGCCGCCTTTATCGCCGTCAACATGCTGGCAAGTCCGGTCTTGCGGGTTGCCGACAAATGCGAATCAAGGCCGATTTCCGACAGGAACGCCGCCTCGGTATCGCGGATTTCATCCGCCGTCCGATCCGAATAGACGCGCAGCAGCAAGGCAATCAGTCCCTGCACGATGGCGGCGTCCGAGCCGGCGTGGAAGGTGATCTCACCATCCTTTGTCTCGGCCGCGAAATGCACGACGGACTGGCAGCCACGAAGCTGGTATTCATCTGTCTTATAGTGTGTCGGCAGCGGTGGCAGCCGGCGGCCAAGATCGATCAGCAGCTGGTAGCGATCCTCCCAGTCATCGAGAAAGCCGAATTCATCGACGATTTCGCTGGCGGCTTCAGCGGCACGGTTCATGGGGTGGCTCCTGGTAAAGGGCGAGGAATATAATCTGCAGCCTGATCTCAGGCGCTTGTTGGGATATTGCGACGACGCGAAAGAAGATCAAGAAGGCGGCTTGCCGCATCGGTCGATTTCGTGCCCGGCGGGAACACCGCTGCGGCACCTGCCTCGGTCAGCGCCGGAATATCGTCTGGCGGAATGACACCGCCAACAACAAGCTCGATATGGCGGCCCTCGCCAGCGTCAAGCCGGCGGCGCAGACCCGGCACCTGACTGAGATGCGCCGCGGCCAGAGTGGAAATGCCAACCGCATCGACATCATGCTCGATCGCCATGTCATAGACCTCATCCGGACTGGCGAAAAGCGGCCCGATGGTTACCTCGAAGCCAAGGTCGGCGAAGGCGGAGGCGATCACCTTCTGTCCGCGATCATGACCATCCTGGCCAAGCTTGGCGACAAGCAGACGCGGCGCGCGGCCCGCCGCCGCGGTGAAGACCGCCACCCGATCACGCAGAATTTCGAGGTCCGCATCAGCCGCCATGCGCGCCTTCCAGACACCGCGCACGCCTTTTATTTCGGCCTTGTGGCGTCCCCAGACACCGCTCAGCGCATCCGAGATTTCACCAACCGTGGCGCGGCTTCGCGCCGCCTCGATAGCCAGCGGCATCAGATTGTCCGCCCCCTCTGCCGCTGCCGACAAGGCGGCAAGCGACGCTGCAATCCGTGCCTCGTCGCGGCCGGCGCGCACCGCCTTCAACCGATCAAGCTGCTGCGCGCGCACCTGGCTGTTGTCGATCCGGCGGACCTGAACCTCCTCGCTGCCAGTGGCATGCGGTGCCGGCTGACAGCTGTTGACGCCGATGATCCGGCGACGGCCAGAGTCGATTTCCGCCTGTGACGCGGTGGCGACCTCCTCGATCCGTATCTTCGGGATACCGGCCTCGATCGCCGCCGCCATGCCGCCAAGCGATTCAACCTCGGCAATGTGCGCCCGGGCGCGGGCG
>CAJWDO010000028.1 GCA_913031555.1 uncultured Alphaproteobacteria bacterium
CCCTGATGGCCGATATCCGCGATATCTATGCCGAGTCGAAGGCCACCGGATTTGACCCGAAGATCATGCGCCAGCTTGTCAAGATGCGTGCCATGGACCGGGACCTGCTGCAGGAACAGGATGAGTTGTTGCAGACCTACCGCGCCGCTGTCGGCCTCGTCTGACGGCAGGACGGGGTATGCCAGCGGACCATTTCGGCGACAGACTGACCATCGCTATCCGCAGCGCGGGAACCCCGCTCTGCATGGGCATCGACCCGCATCTGTCGATGATGCCGGCGCTGTTCGGTGACGTCAGCGAGACCGCCAGCCCATCAACGCTCCGCGCCATCGAGGATTTCGCGATGGCATGCCTTGAAATGGCCAGGGGCCGTGTTGCCGCTATCAAACCGCAGGCCGCCTTTTTCGAGGCGCAGGGGCCTGACGGGATGCATATCCTGGCACGGCTTGGCCGCGCCGCGGTTGATGCCGGTGTTCTGGTCATCATGGACGCCAAGCGCAACGATATCGGCAGCACGAATGCCGCCTATGCCGACGCCTGGATCGGTCACGACGCCGCATTCCCCAGCGACGCGCTGACGGTCAATGCCTATCTCGGGCTTGATACGCTGGACCCCCTTCTGGCGCGTGCCGACCGGCAGGGTGCCGGATTGTTTGTTCTGACCCGCACAAGCAACGCCGGGGCGGGCGATCTGCAGGATCTCGAGATCGACGGCAAACCGCTGTTCCAGCATCTGGCCGCCGGACTGGCACCACTCGCCGCCGCACGGCAGGGAGAGTTTGGCCTGTCCTCGCTTGGCATCGTCGCCGGCGCCACTTGGCCGGAAGAAGCGCAGGCACTTCGCCAGACCTTGCCAGACGCGCCGTTCCTGGTTCCAGGCTTTGGTGCCCAGGGGGCCGGCGCGGCACAGGCGCTTGCCGGCCTGACAACCGGCCCCAACGGACCGGAGGGCGGATTGGTGAACAGCACGCGTGGCTTGATTTTCCCCACCACCGCTGCCGATTCCAACTCATTCAGCGACTGGCGGGCCGCAGTCAACGACGCTATCGAGGCCAGCCGGGCCGCTCTTGGTGCCGGCTGAGTCTTTCAAGACTGTTTCATCATATTCACATGCGCGTGACCTGCCACTTTCATCCTTCGGCATGGGTCTTAACGCACGGCATTCTTTGTCATTGGTGTGGAGGCAAATTTGGTGATGCCTGTCACGCCCGGCGTAATGTCCCAGACCTGTTGTGATATTCCATTGTGATATTCCATTGTGATATTCCATTGTGACATTCCATTGTGACAATGAGGGTGGGACAAGGCGGTTACCGGTGTCGTGTGCAAGGCTGCCCAGGAAAGATGGCTATGACAAAGGATGTGGCAACCGGCGACACGTCGCAGGATATCGAGATCGGCCAGGGACAATTGGTCTGGTACAATGAACGAAAGGGCTATGGTTTCGTCAGGATCGGCGAGGAGGAGGTTTTCCTTCACCGTTCGACGCTTGACAAGTTCGGACTTGTCCGTCTTCTGACGGGCGATGAGATCACCGTATCGCTGAGTTCGAACGAGCATGGGCGGGTGATCAAGGATCTGCTGTCGGTTGAACGGCCTGTGACCCCGGCCCCGCCCGTGGCTTCCGAGCCGGAAGAGGGTGAGGTATTTGCCATCGTCAAATTCTTCAATGACCTTCGCGGCTATGGGTTCGTGACAACCGATAACTCCGATGAGGATGTCTTCGTTCACTCACGGGTTCTGAATGATTGCGGATTCCATTCTCTGATCCAGGGTCAGAAGCTGTTGGTCAAGGTGGATTCATCAAGCCGCGGCCTGCAGGTCAATTCCGTCCGGTTGCTGGCCGAATGATCCGGATGAGCGCTCTGCCCGGGCAATCCGCCAGGGTGTTTCGCCAGGGTGTTTCGCCAGGGTAGTGCGCTCAAATAGTCCGCCCGGGCAAGCCCAGGGGCAGCCAGACAGGGCGGTTCCGATAACGACAAGAAAGCGTTTCGCTTTCGAGGGTCGCGCGACTAGAGTCGTGCGGGGTATGACATGCAGGGCGCATGTCCGAAAGCCACCCCGTAAGACCACCTCATCAGGGCAGCACCCCATCATGGCATCTTCTTCTTCTGGCGTGACAAGGCCCGATATCTGGTTGCGGGTTCTGATCGCCAGTGCCGCACTTGTCACCGTCACATTCGGGATCAGGCAGGTGTTCGGGCTGTTTGTCGTACCGCTGTCAGACGCGCTTGGCAGCGGCGTCCAGCTTGTGGCGCTTGCCATTGCCGTCCAGAATCTTGTCTGGGGATTTTCATCCCCCCTGTTCGGCGCCCTTGCCGACCGTATCGGCGCTTGGAAGGTGGCCATCTTCGGCTGCGCCATCTATACCGCCGGTCTGCTGGCAAACGCCTACATCATAACCCCGTCGGGACTGTTTCTCGGCCAGGCGCTGATTGGGCTGGGTCTGGGCAGTGCCGGCATTTCCATCGCCATTGGTGCCGTTGGCCGGGTCGTGCCGGCGGGGCGGCGTTCGCTTGCGTTCGGCCTTGTGACCAGCTTTGGCTCATTCGGCCAGTTCGCGCTGCTGCCGGTGACACAGATGCTGATAGGCGAGCAAGGCTGGCAGATGACACTGCTGTTGCTGTCCTTCCTGACAGCGGCGGCGATGGCGGTGGCGCTTGGCCTTCGCGGGGCGCCAACGGCAAAAACCGCCGAGGTCGCCGAATTGACAACGGCCGAGGCGTTGCGGGTCGCGGCAGGCAGCCGGGATTATCTGCTGCTGACCGCCGGGTTCTTCGTCTGCGGGTTGCAGCTTGTATTCATCACGACACATCTGCCGATCTTTCTTGGCGACCGGGGCGTGCCGCCGCATATCGCCAGCTGGGCGTTGGCGCTGATCGGGCTGTTCAACATTGTCGGGGCGTTTTTCTGTGGCTGGCTTGGCGGCAAGGTCTCGAAACGCAAGGCGCTTGCCACGGTCTATCTGCTTCGCGGGGCCATCATGTGCTGTTTTGTCATGCTGCCGGTCACCCCGACATCGGCACTTGTCTTCGGCGCGGCGATGGGCCTTCTCTGGCTTGGCACAATCCCGCTGACAAGCGGGCTGATCGTTGTGTTCTTCGGCCCTAAACATCTCAGCATGCTGTATGGAATCGTCTTTGCCTCACACCAGGTCGGCTCGTTTGTCGGCTCATGGCTTGGCGGTGTCCTTTATGACGTCACAGGCACCTACGCTATCATGTGGTGGCTGAATATCGCGGCGGCGCTATTCGCCTTTGCCATCAACTGGATGATCCACGAGCGGGCCGTCGCCAGTCCGCAAACGGCAACAGCCTGACCCATTGCAAGCCGGATCAGGCCTGTTCGCCAAGCCACCTTTCCGCGTCAAGCGCGGCCATGCAGCCCATACCGGCGGCGGTCACAGCCTGGCGGTAGATCTTGTCGACACAGTCACCGGCAGCAAACACGCCATCAACCGAGGTGCGGGTACCGCCTGTCTCGGCAAGGATATATCCTTCGTCATCAAGATCGAGAGCGCCGTGGAAGGCGGCGGTGGCGGGATCATGGCCGATGGCCACAAACATCCCCTGAACGGCGATGTCCAGATCATCCTCGCCGGTCATCGATGCCAGCCGCAATCCTGTCACACCGCTGTCATCGCCAAGCACCTCGGCAACGGTGCGATTCCATTCCACCTTGATCTTGTCGTGGCGCAGCAATCTGTCCTGCATGATCTGCTCGGCGCGAAGCGAATCACGACGATGGATCAGCGTTACCGAATTGCAGATATTGGCAAGATACAGCGCCTCTTCGACAGCGGTGTTGCCGCCACCGATTACCGCCACGTCACGTTCCTTGTAGAAAAATCCATCACAGGTGGCGCAGGCCGATACGCCGCGGCCATTGAATGTCTGTTCCGATTCCAGCCCCAGCCAGCGCGCCTGCGCACCGGTGGCAATGATCACCGTATCGGCCGTCATCACGTCACCCGAATCAAGCGTCAGGCGGAACGGCCGGCTGGAGGCGTCAAACGCAGTGACAATGTCGTAGACAACGCGCGCGCCGACATTCTCGGCCTGCTGCTGCATCTCGGTCATCAGCCACGGCCCCTGAATGACATCGGCAAAGCCGGGGTAGTTCTCGACATCGGTGGTGATTGTCATCTGCCCGCCAGGTTGCAGACCGGCAAGAATCACCGGCGACAGGTTCGCACGCGCTGTGTAGATGGCGGCCGTCAGGCCAGCCGCGCCGGCACCGATGATGACAACTTTCTCGTGGGTTGAATTCGACATTATACCTGCTTTCGGCCTGCCAGCCCGGCCCGACGCCAAACTGGTCTGATGATGATATCGCGATGGCTGTCCGGCCCCGGTGTTGAAATCGGATCCCGGGCCCCATAACGGACCCGTTTTGACGTGCCAAAAATACCGTCCAATGTTAGCGTCGACAGGTGATGATTCCAAGCCCGTTCACGGCCACCCTGGCCTGTATTGCCCTGTTTTTCGCGCTGCCCGCCAGCGCGCAGCAGGCGCGCCTTCCCGACCCGGCGCCCGGCATTGCCTGGATTGCCGGCAGCGCCATCGAAGGCGGCCTGGTGGTGGTGCGCGTCACGCCGGGCACCAGCCTGACACTTGATGGCGAGACAGTGCCACTGTCCGATGACGGTCATGCGATGATCGGCTTTCATCGTGACAGTGACAGCCCTGTCAAATTGCACGTCAAACCGGCTGGCACAGAGTCCTATCTCATCACCCTTGACGCGGCGCAGCGGGAATATGTCGTACAGCGAATCGACGGCCTGAAGCGTGACCATGTGACCCCGCCCAAGGAGGTGCTTGAGCGTATCGGTGCCGATTCCGCCGCGGTGCGGGCCGCGCGCGCGCGCCATGACGCCGGCGCGATGTCGGGTGATTTCCTGCGCGGCTTTGACATGCCCGCCACGGGACAGATCACCGGCGTCTATGGCAGCCAGCGAATCCTGAATGGCGAGCCCCGTCAGCCACATTACGGAATCGATATCGCGGCGCCGCGCGGCACACCGGTCAAGGCACCGGCCGGCGGGCGGGTAACGCTTGTCAGAGATCTGTATTTTTCCGGTTGGACGGTCCTGATGACGCATGGCCTTGGCCTCAACTCGGCCTTCCTGCATCTCGACAGCGTCACCGTCGCCGAGGGCGAGGACGTGGCACGCGGCGGTGTTATCGGCACAGTCGGATCAACCGGCAGGTCGACCGGCCCGCATCTTGACTGGCGGCTTGACTGGCAGGGGCGGCGCCTTGATGCGGCGCTGGTGCGCCGGCAGCTTGCCGGCCTGCAGGCCGAATAGAGCAGGGTCGGAAGCCATGGCGCGGACAATCTTCATTTTCGGACTTGGCTATGTCGGACGCCAGCTTGGCCACCGCCTCGCCGCTGCGGGATGGCACATCCGTGGCACCACGCGCAGCCCCGAAAAGCTGGCGGTTGAAGCCGCGGCTGGATGGCAGATCCACCGCTTTGCCGATGACCAGCCACTGGCCGATGCCGGGGCGGCGCTGGCCGGGGTCGATGCCGTGCTGTCGACCATCACCGCCATCGGTGGCAGCGATCCGGTGCTCGACGCGCATGAGGATGTGCTGGCCGACCTCATGGCCGATTTCAAGGGCTGGACCGGCTATGTGTCAGCGACCTCGGTCTATCCCGACCGGCCGGATGGATTCTGTTATGAGGATACCCCGACCGACCCGGCTACAGCGCGCGGTCGCGCCAGGGTGGTGGCGGAAAACCGGTGGCTGGCGCTACTGCAGAGCGAAATCTTCCGCGCCGCGGGAATCTACGGACCTGGGAGAAGCCCGTTTGATTCGCTTCGCGCCGGAACAGCCCGGATCATCGAGCATCGAGGTCAGGTCTTCAACCGCATCCATGTCGATGACATCTGCCGGATCATCGAGGCGGCGATGCAGGCGCCGCGTCCCGGCAGGATCATCAATCTTGCCGACACGCGCCCCGCCGCGCAGGGCGAGGTGATGCGGCACGCGGCGGCGTTGATCGGTGTCGAACCGCCAAAGCCGCAATCGCTTGAGGAGGCCGATCTGTCGCCAATGGCACGGACCTTCTATGTCTCGCGGCGGCGCGTCGCCTCACGCGTCATCGGGCCGGAACTGGGCGTCAATCTTCTCTATCCCGACTATGAAAGCGGTCTTGCCGCCATTCTGGCGGCAGAAGAGGACGCCTAGCCTGCCGCGTGCTGGCGGCCGACCTCGTCAACCTCCTCGCAGGACCCGAAGACAAGCGGCACCCTCTGGTGAACAGCGGTCGGGGTGATGTCGAGAATATCGCGGGTGCCGTCGGTAGCGCGTCCGCCGGCCTGTTCGACAAGCAACGCCATCGGTGCCGCCTCATAGACAAGGCGCAACCTGCCATCGGCAAAACCGTCCCGCCTATCAGCAAGATACAGGAACACGCCGCCACGACAGAAAATGCGCCAGGCATCGGCGACAAGCGAGCCAACCCAGCGTTGGCCGAAATTCTTTCCACGCGGCCCATCGGCCCCGGCAACACAATCGGCGATATAACGCTGTACCGGCGGCAGCCAATGGCGCTGATTGCCGGCATTGATGGCGAATTCACCAGACGCGGCCGGGATACGGACAGTGTCATCGATCAGCCGGAAATCGCCGTCAGCATCCATCCTGAAGGACGCGACACCAACGCCGACCGTGACAAGAAGCGTCGTCTGCGGCCCATAGACAAAGACCCCCGCCGCCAATTGCCGGCGGCCGTCGATCAGCCCGGAACCATCGGTCGGCAGAATCGAGAAAATCGTGCCGATCGACACATTGACCCCGATATTGGACGACCCGTCGAGCGGGTCACTGGCGATAATCAAGGACCCGTCATCCGCCAGCGGGATCGCCGCCTCGCGTTCCTCTGACATATAGGCCGCCGCTCCGGCATCCCGCGCCGCCTCGAGGATGATCTCGTCGGCCAGAACATCAAGCGCCTTTTGCGTGTCACCATCAGCATTGACGTCGCCGGCAACCGCGTCCAACACGCTGTGTGGGGCGCGGATTTCGGCGCTGATGCGGACCGCGGCGGTGGCCAGCCCGGCAATCGCCCTGGCAAGATCGGTCGTGGCGCGGGTCTCGAGATAAGCAGAAAGACTCGTCATGAACAAAACCTTTTGTTGGGTCGACTTTTGTTGGGTCGGCTTCTGTTCAGCCGGATATTAGGTATCACCGGAATGGATCACATAAAAAAAGCGCGCCCGACGAAGCAGCCGAGCGCGCCCTCAAATCCAGTCAGCCTGTCTCTATTCGCGGTTGCCGAACAGATGCAGGATGAACATGAACATGTTGATGAAATCAAGATACAACATCAGCGCGCCAAAAATCGATTTCTTGGTCCGCTCCGCCTCGCTGTCACCAGCCATGTACATGAGCTTGATCTTCTGGGTATCCCACGCGGTCAAACCGGCAAAGATCAACACACCGAGAACCGAGATCATCATATCCATGGCTGTCGACGCCACGAAGATATTCACGATCATGGCGATGATCAGCCCGAACAGGCCGATGATCATGAAGGATCCCATGGCCGAAAGGCTGCGCTTGGTGGTGTAGCCGTAAAGGCTGAGGCCGGCAAAGGCACCGGCGGTGATGAAGAAGGCGCGGGCCACACTGGCGGTCGAGAACATCAACAATACCGAAGCAAGCGAGAGTCCCATCAACGCCGCATAGACGTAAAAGAGATTGCGTGCCTTGGTGGCCGACATTGAGTTGATGCGCGCCGACAGCCAGAAGACGAGGCCAAGCGGTGCCAGCATCACAACCCATTTCAGTGGCGAACCATAGACCAGCTGGCCAACACCGGCGACGTTGAGTGTCGCCCATTTCATCGCATAGGCGAAGAAACCCGTCATCAGCAACGCGGTCGTCATGTGATTGTAGACGCCAAGCATATAGCTGCGAAGACCAAGATCGACCTGTGTCGCCTCGGCGGCCGCAGTATTCATGAAGCGGTTATCAGCCATTTTTACCCCCTGATCGATTATCCGTTAGAAAGAATGTAATCGTCGAAACGCCTGTTTTCAAGGCTTTGCAGCCATAGAGGCACAAGATCATCATGTCGCATCGGCGGCCGCCACCGAGGCGGTTTTGCCGGTGCCTGTTCGGTGGCGGCGGTCCCGTTCTGAGGCCGACTTCAGTTGCCCGCAGGCCGCGAGTATATCACGGCCACGCGGCGTGCGCACCGGCGATGCATATCCGGCCTTCAACACCTTTGCCGCAAACGCCTCGATACGGTTGTTGCCGGAGCATTCATAGGGGCTGCCGGGCCACGGGTTGAACGGGATCAGGTTGATCTTCGACGGAATGCCCCGGATCAGCTTCAGCAGCGCGGCGCAATCCTCATCACTGTCATTGACCCCGTCCAGCATCACATATTCCCAGGTGATGCGGCGCGCATTCGACAGGCCGGGATAATTGCGGCACGCCTCAATCAGCTCGGCAAGCGGATATTTACGGTTGATCGGCACCAGCTCGTCACGCAGGTCATCGCGTACCGCATGCAGTGAAATCGCCAGATTAACCCCGAGATCGGCACCGGCACGGGCAATTTCCGGCACCACACCCGAGGTCGACAGCGTGATTCGCCGCTTTGACAGGCCAACGCCTTCGCCGCTCATCACAATCCGCATGGCCTTGGCCACATTATCGTAATTGAACAGCGGTTCGCCCATGCCCATCAGCACGATATTGGTCAAGCGGCGCTCAGGCTTGCCTGCAGGCCAGTCACCCAGCTCATCCATCGCCAGCAACACTTGACCGCAGATTTCACCAGCTGTCAGGTTACGCACCAGCTTTTGCGTGCCCGTATGGCAAAAGCTGCATGTCAATGTGCAGCCGACCTGCGAGGAAATACACAAGGTGCCGCGATGTCTGTCAGGGATATAGACGGTTTCAGCCTCGCTGCCATCAGCAAAGCGCAGCAGCCATTTGATGGTGCCGTCACTTGATTTCAGTCGCTGCGTTACTGCCGGACGGCCAAGGCTGAACATGTCGGCAAACTGCGCGCGGACCGGCTTGCCAAGGTCACTCATCTCATCAAAGGATGTCAAACCATGCCGCCAGACCCAGCGCCACAGCTGACGCGCGCGGAATTTCGGCAATCCGGCTTCGGTGACCGCCTCTTCCAGCTCGCGCGCGCTCATCTCCAGAACTGAACGGCGCGCCGGCTCTCCGGCAGTGTCTGTCGGCGCGGCACTGATCTGCGATAGTTCGTCCAAATTGGCTTCGGGTTCGCCTTTCGGCAGCCCGCCTCGTTCATGCCAGCCGGTGCATTCGCGTCTGGCTATTTACAGGTCTTGTCGATCAGGTTCTTGGTCTTTGTGAAGCCTGAAAGGGAATAGCTGTCGGTTGTCACCGTGCCGCGCGATGATGTGCCAACCACGGTCATTTTGCGGCCCCGCTTCATGGCGCGAACCATGGCGACGTCATCTTCTTCGCTTTCGGCATAGGCGCGCCCCTCAATGGTGAAGAGCTTGAATTTCTTGCCGTCAATCGAGACATCGACTGCCGAATGTTTCTTGTGTTTGTAACCGGCAAGGAACTGGACCACGTTGCGCACACCCTTGTCCGGACCGTGCGAGACGAACACGCGAATTTCACCGCGATTGGCCGGATCATATTTGCCGCTTGATTTGGTCGGCACCGAGGTGATGTAGCAGGTGCGCCCCGTGTCCGCTTCGAACGTATAGGCTTCCCAGTCTTTTTCGCTGAGAATCCGCTTGGACTCTGCAGCGGCTGTACCGCCCGAATAGACTGCCATAACAAGTCCCGCCACAAGCACTGCAAGAAATGTCCTGAACGTTTTCATCGCCTGATCACTGCCTCATTCTTCGCCCACTGGAATCAGGGGCCTTTATCACTGTCTTTTCGCGTCCGGAAGGGCAAGAAACCATGTCTTTCATGCCCGCCAGCGCAGCCCAGATTGCTGTATTATCATGGCAAGATTTAGACCTGCCGATGATGCCTTGCAACCATCGGCGGCAATGTACGGCAGGAAGCCTGTCGATGCAAAGAAAATTGCCGGACAACAATGTGGGTGATCACCCTTGCAAGCGCGCCAGCATGTCGACCACCACCGGCAGAATACGGCGCGTGATCTCGTCAATGCCGGCTTTGTTGGGGTGCAGACCGTCTGGCAGATTCAGCGCGGCATCCATGGCAACCCCGTCAAGAAAGAAAGGGTAGAAGCCGATCCCGTGCTGTGCGGCCAGCGCCGGATAAAGGGAGTCAAATTCAGTGACATACTCTGCCCCCAGATTGCGCGGTGCCAACATGCCGGCCAGCAACACGGCAACATCGCGCGCGCGCAGGCGGCTGATCATCGCATCGAGATTGGCGCGTGTGGCAGCCGGATCAAGCCCGCGCAGCATGTCATTGCCGCCCATGACAATGATCACCAGGTCCGGATCATCGGCAAGCGACCAGTCAAGTCGTGCCAGCCCACCAGCCGTGGTATCGCCCGAAACGCCGGCATTCACCACCGCCGCCTTGAACCCGGCAGCAGCAAGCGCACTATCCAGCGCATTGGGGAATGAGGTGTCAGGCGGCAAACCGTAACCGGCGACCAGCGAATCCCCCAGAACGGTAATTCGAAAGGCCGCACTGTTGCTGCTGGCATCAGCGCGCACTTCGTTCATCACACCTGCACAGGCCAGCGTCAGAACCACCACACAGCCCAGCCGCAACAGGCCCGCAAGCCCGGCAAAGCGGAATGCCGCGAAAACAATGTTGAATGTATTCATATCTGTAACCATATGCCACAAACCGGGAAATTCACCACCCGGTATACCGGTCCGACACCCGTTGGCGGACCAAAACAAGGCAGAGAACAAGACTGCCGGAGGCACCTTCAAGATCTTGTGCAGACTGGCTTCTGTTGGACGTGCAAATCTTTTCTCGAATCGGAGGATGATTTCGCAGTTGTGCGCGAAAAGCACAAAGATAGGGCAGCTTCTGGTGATCACATCTATGCAAGAACTATCAGGGCGATCGCATCGAATCGCACCGATGCAAGAACTATAAAGGCGAACGCATCGAATCGCACCTGCCACAGCTGCCGAAGGATTTCGCAGTTTGCAAGTGCTCTCAGAGAATCAGGAGCCAAGTCTTACCTCAGATGAGCGGCTCCTTTGCCTGTTCATGATACTTTGGGCACCCACGCAATCCCACGCAATGGTTCCCAATAAACCACAACCAGTCCCAACCAACCTTCCACCATCTTCCCCCATCTTCCACCCACCCATACCATCCCATACCATCCATATCCATCATATCATATGATGCATCTTCACGTTGTGGTGGTGGTTTAACACCGTTGTTAATGTTCCAAATTGTAAAATACATGTAGACAGCAAAAATAACGCTACCTACGATCCACATAGTTACATTCATTCCTTACTAATTTTATCAATTACCAAATAAAATACCAATAATGTTACGGGCCAATGTGATGAATATAGTGCTTCGTCGGTATAACCATTCATTCCTAATCCCACAGAGTAAAATAATGCCGTTAATGCAATTAGTACTGGGGTCCATTTTATATACTTTTTCATGTTAGTTTAATTTTTTGATGGTACTGCTTCAAGTGAATCTAATAGTTGTCCTACATTTTGAATCGAGTCGATTTCAAAAGGTAAATCAGTTGCATCTGTAGTTTGTGTGCCCATGATTTTTACATCATGGTTATGTGTGCCACCACACGAAATAAGGCCGAAAACGGCTGCTGTTAATAATATATGTTTCATTTTATTTTTTATTTTCACAAGTGTCTATCCGTCGATGTAGTTCATCAACTTCTATTTTTCTAAGGTTATGTAATTGATCAATGTCAACTTTTAAAAATTGCACTTGGGTTCTTAACTTAAATACCCCTACAACTGCATATGCTAAGGCGACTGACAGTACACCCATACTATAATAAATAACTTCCATGTTTATTTGTTTTTATTGGTTAATAGTAACCCCGCTGGGACTCGAACCCAGGACCCTCTCATTAAAAGTGAGATGCTCTAACCAGCTGA
>CAJWDO010000029.1 GCA_913031555.1 uncultured Alphaproteobacteria bacterium
GAAGATGTCCTCCAGCGAGCTCTGCTGGGTGACCACGTCGGTGAACCGCACCCCCGCCGCCTCGACGTCGGCGAACAGGGTGTCGATGCCGGTGTGGGCGCGCTGGGCGTCGTAGCTGTAGACGAGCTGATAACCCTCGCCCTCCAGGGAAAGCTCGTGGCTTCCCAGGCCCTCGGGCACCGCGGTGCGCGGTTCGGCGAGTTGCAGGATCAGCCGCTTGCGGCCGAGGCTCTTCATCAGCGCACCGGTCTCCTCCACCAGGATCAGCCGGCCGTGGTCGATGACGCCGATGCGGTCGGCCATCTCCTCGGCCTCCTCGATATAGTGGGTGGTCAGGATGATGGTGACGCCGCTCTCACGCAGCTTGCGGACCATCTCCCACATGTCGCGCCGCAGCTCGACGTCGACGCCGGCCCGCATGGCCATCACCGCCGTCTCGCCCAGGTCGCTGGTCAGCTTGTGGCGGCTGATCATCTCCTTGATGGCGAAGTAGTCGCTCTGGACCGAGCCCTTATAGCCCCACTCCTCGCGCAGGATCTTGGTCAGCAGCCAGCGGCTGGCGTGCGAGGGCACGCCGTCGATCTCGTTATAGCTGGGCATGACCGCGCGCACCGGCAGTTCGGTCACGGCGCGCTCGAACGGCGGGAAGAAGTTCTCGCGCAGGGTGCGCTCAGCGATCTGGGCCGGACCGACATTGGTGCCGTTCTCGGGCTGGCCGTGGCCGGTCATGTGCTTGAGCGTGGCCATCACCTGACCATCCGGCAGTGCAAGGTCGGTGCCCGGGCCGCTCAGTCCCTCGACCGAGGCGACGGTCTCGAAATGCTGCAGATGGCCGTTATGCATGAACCCCTCGGCGACCACCGAATCTAGCATCGCCAGAAGCGGGTCCCAATAGCCGTCGATATTCAGGATGATGACAGGTTTCTTGTGCAGGTCGAGCTGTCGCCAGGTGGTGATTTCCATCGTTTCGTCAAGCGTGCCAAGGCCGCCGGGAAGAACAATGAAGGCATCGCTCTCGGCATACATCATTTCCTTGCGCTGATGCATCGTGTCAATAACATGCAGTTTGGTGACACCGGCGTGACCGATCTCCACGCGGTCGAGGAATTTGGGGATGATTCCGATGACGGTCCCGCCACCGTCAATGGTGCCATCCGCCACCCGGCCCATCAATCCGCTGCGTCCACCTCCATAGACAAGCCCCAGCCCATAGCTGGCGATCATTGCACCAAGATCATGGGCGGCATCGGCGTAAGACGGCTTGTGGCCAGCCGACGCGCCGGCAAAAACGCAGATTTTTTTCATGGTGAAGACGTATCCTGTGATTGAAACAACATGTTGATAGCATTACGCTGATAACCGTTTTCCGCCAGCGAAAAGGTATTTTGCGTGAGGGTCTTGATCTACATCTTCGTCGGTGTCGGCGCGGCAATAGCCGTCATCGCGCTTGCTATCACTCTTCTTGATGATGGTGAGCAGGCTATGATTGAGCCGCAATCCGACGCCTCGCAGACCGCCACGGTAAAGCCGCAGGCCGGGGCCGCCAGCGTGACGGGTACGCAGCAGACCGCCACCGTGAAGGATGATGTGTCGGGCAGCGCAGACGCCCCGGCGGCGACCGCTGATCCGGCTGGTGGCGTCGCAAATGATGATGTGGTGCCCGAGGCCGGTGACCCGGCCATTGCCATCGACCTTGCCCAGGTCAGACCGGACGGCAATGCGGTGTTCGCCGGCAAGGCGACCCCTTATGCCGAGGTCACGGTATTCGAGGGCGATGTCATCCTTGGCCGCACGAAGGCGGATGAAAATGGTGAGTGGGTAATCATTCCCGAAGCGGCGCTTGGTGCCGGTGAACATCTGGTATCCGTCGGGGCGGTGTCCGAGGATGGTACATCATCCGTTGCCGATGTCACTCTGGCCATTCAGGTTGGCGAGACAAATGAGGAACGCCCGCTTGTGGCCCTGCTACCACAGTCCGAAACGGATATTCCGGAATTGCTGCAATCACCCGATGACGCACCTGCCACGGCTGTTGATCTGGCAAAATCCGATACGGCACCGGCAAAGGTCGGCGCAGATTCGTCTGATCTTGATGCCTCCCCGGTGCCGGCCGTTGCCCCACGGTCGCTGTCCTGGAAGGCTGGTGGCGAGCTTGTCGTCGCCGGCGTGTCGCGTGGCGGTCTTCGCGTTGATGCCGTTGCCGATGGCAAGCCATTTGGTGCCGGTGTCACGGGCGCTGATGGCAGCTGGCAACTTGCCGGCCAGGTCGACATGACAAAGTCCAGCCGGACGATGCTTTTCACTCTTCGCACCGCGGATGATGTGGCGATTGCCACCTATGAGCTGCCGGTCGCGACACGCGATCTGTCACAGGGGCTTGATGGTAGTCGCATGGTGGTTGTGCAGCGTGGTGATGCGCTGTGGCGCATTGCCTACAGTTCCTATGGCGAGGGGATCAGATATGTCGATATCGTGCGGCGCAACGCGTCGGCCATCGATAACCCGGATTTGATTTTCCCGAACCAGATATTCACGCTTCCCCAAAAGCCCTAGCAAACCCGGATCGGCATTTCACAGAGTCATGGCAGATCACCAGAGCAACACGGAATTTGAAGGCGGCTGGATTGCCGATGAAGGCTGGGCGGTGTTGGCCATTGCCGGCATTGCAACCATCCTCCTGACATTGATCTCGTTGCCGATTGGCACCTTCGCGCTGGGGCTGATGGCATGGCTTCGCTATACATTGCGGGCGCCGTCTCGACTGTCGCCGGATGATCCGGGGCTGGTGCTGGCGCCGGCTGATGGCGTGATAATCGAGGTGACCGAAAATATCGACGAGGCCGCGTCAGAGCGGGAAATGATTGGTGCAAGCAGGGTGACCATCAGGACCGGCCTTGCCGATGCCCAGCTTCAGCGCAGCCCGGTTGCCGGCCGCATCATCGACAATTTTCTGATCCCTGGTCTGTTCCGCGGCGGTGAGGAACTCGGTCTGATGCGCCGTGACAATGAGCGCCGGGAAATCAGTCTTGAGACCGCGGACGGTGCGCGCTTTCTGCTGGCACAGATTGGCACGGCAACGGCGCGCCAGCTTGTCTGCCGCTTTGGTCCTGGCAAGTTTCTGGCCGCCGGGGCGCCGCTTGGCATGGCGCGGATTGGTGGGCTTACCGATATCGTGATCCCGTTCGGCTACAAACTCGAGATCAAGGTTGGCAGGACGGTTGTCGCTGGCGAGACGATCCTTGCCAGACGCTGATCGAAGGGGCTGATGTTCGACGCCGCGCTGAGACCGCTTGTCGACCGAATCCTTGATCCTGTCGGCAGGATGCTGGCGCGGTACGGGGTCAGTGCCAATCAGGTCAGCGTTGTCGGCTTCGCCTTTGGGATTGGCGCCGGCGCGGCGGTGGCGGCCGCCGCAACTGTGACCGCGATGTTTCTGCTTGCCGCCAACCGACTGTGTGATGGGCTTGACGGGGCGGTTGCGCGCGCGCGAACGCCAACCGATCTTGGCGGTTTTCTTGATATCACGCTTGATTTCATCATTTATAGCGGCCTTGTCTTCGCCTTCGCCCTTGCAGATCCGGCCAACGCCACAGCGGCTGCCTTTCTGATTTTCAGTTTTGTTGGTACCGGAACAAGTTTTCTTGCTTTTGCTATCATCGCGCAAAAGCGCGACATTTCGACCGATATCCGAGGGAAAAAAAGCTTCTTCCATCTGGGTGGCTTGACCGAGGGGATGGAGACCATCATTTTCCTATTCACGGTGATCATGATACCTTCTTTCTTTGCCCCTTTGGCGTTCGTCTTTGGGGCTCTCTGCTGGATCACGACAGCAACACGCATACAGCACGCGGTGCGCCGGCTTTCAAGGCCGGTGGACAGGCAAACAGGAGACTAGAAGATGAAATTCGGCGTTGGTCAGGCCATTCCCCGTATCGAGGATTCGCGGCTTATCACCGGTCAGGGTCGCTACACCGATGACATCGACCCCGGAACCGGTCTTGCGGTGGCGTTTCTGCGTGCGCCGCTGGCGCATGCAAAGCTGCTGTTGGTTGATGCCAGCGAAGCGGCCGCGCTTGACGGCGTGCATCTTGTCGCGACACAGGCCGATCTTGATGCGGATTCTGTTGGCGAAATCCATTGTCAGACCCGATTGACAAACGAGGGTGGTGACAAGATGACCATGGTCTCGCATCCGCCGATGGTGCGTGATGTGAACCGTGCTGCCGGTGATATCGTCGCTGTTGTCATTGCCGAGGATTCGACGACGGCGCATGACGCGCTGGAATTGATTGATGCCCGCTATGACAGTTTCTCTGCGGTGACCGATGTCTATGCGGCGATGGAAGACAACGCGCCGCAACTCTATGCGGAATATCCCAAAAACATCGCCTTCAACTGGGTGGCGGGTGATCATGAAGGCACTGACGCCATGCTGGCCTCGGCAGAGGCGGAGGGGCGTGAAATTTTTGAGATCGACGTGATCAACAACCGGGTGATCATCAATTCGATGGAAACCCGGCCGATGATCGCGGCGCCGGGGCCGGAAGAGGGGACGCTTGATGTTTGGTGCGGCACCCAGGGGCCGGTCGGCATCGCTGAACAGCTTGCCGAGGCGCTTGGCATGGAAACAAGCGAGGTGCGGGTCCGCACCGGTGATGTCGGCGGCAGCTTCGGTTTCAAAATCTTTCTTCACCCGGAACAGCTGATCATCGCCTGGGCGGCGCGGCGGCTTGGCCGCAGGCTGCGCTGGCAGCAGGCCCGGTCCGATTCCTTCCTGTCCGACCTTCATGGCCGTGACAACCGCACAAAGGCACGCGCTGTAATTGACAATGATGGCCGGATTCATGCGCTTGCGGTCACGGTTCACGCCAATATGGGTTCGTGGCTGTCGAACTTCAGCACCTACATCCCGACATTGTCGGGCTGCCGGGCGTTGACGACGACCTACGCCATCCGGACGGCAAGCCTTCGCGTGCTTGGTGTGATGACCAATACGCCCGCCGTTGACGCCTATCGTGGTGCTGGACGGCCCGAGGCCAATTACGTCATGGAACGTCTGATGGACCATATCGCGGGACATCTTGGCATCGACCGGCTGGAGATACGGCGTCGCAATCTGATCCGGGCTGATGAGATGCCCTTTGAAATGGTTCTTGGCGGCACCGTCGATGGCGGCGAGATGCCGGAACTTATGGAAGAGGCGCTTCGCCGCGCCGATCATGCTGGCTTTGCGGCACGGCGCATGGAATCGCAGGCACGTGGAAAATATCGCGGCCTCGGGCTTGGCATGTATCTCGAGCAGTGTGGTGGCGGTACGGATGGCGGCGTTGATGTCCGGTTCCGTGAGGATGGCAGCATTCTTGTCCTCGCCTCGCAGCAGGAAAACGGCCAGGGGCATCGTACAACACTGACCCAGATTCTGTCAGACAGGCTTGGCTTTGACGTCGACAAGATCGAGGTAATGCAAGGGGATTCGGCAATTACCCCACCCGGTACGACGGGCGGTGCGCGGATGACGGCCATTCTTGGTTCGGCGATTGCCGAGGTGGCAGCACACACGCTTGATGCGGCGCGCCCGCACGCCGCCGAGGCGCTGGATTGCGATCCCGAAGATCTGATCTTTGCCGATGGCGTGTTTTCGGCGTCGAACACCAATCATTCGATCACCATCGAGGATCTGGTGTTGCGGCTGGTGCCTGGTGACGGGCAACACCCGTTCGACATCAAACATCAATACGAGACGGATGGCGCGACCTATCCTTATGGCTGCCATGTGGTCGAGCTTGAGGTCGATCCCGGTACCTGCAAGGTCGATATCCTGCGCTACACTGTTGTTGATGATTTCGGCACGGTGATCAATCCGCTGATGCTTGAAGGTCAGGTCCATGGCGGGATCGCGCAGGGGGTTGGCCAGGCGTTGCATGAACATGCCGCTTTTGATGATCAGGGCCAGCTTGTCGCCGGCTCGTTGATGGATTATGCGTTGCCGCGTGCCGATGATCTGCCACGTTTTGATATCAGCTTCCGTAATATACCGTGCAAGAACAACGTTCTGGGGGTCAAGGGATCCGGCGAGGCAGGCGCCATCGGCGCACCACAGGCGGTGATCTCGGCACTGACGGATGCGCTTGGCGTGACCCATATCGATATGCCGGCGACACCGGCGGCGATCTGGGAGGTATTGCATGGCGCGTCGACATCGGAGGCCGCGGAATGAGTGACAAGATTGTCAGGAGCGAGGCGGAATGGCGCGACCAGTTGACCGCCGAGGAATATCATGTCACCCGCGAACATGGCACCGAGCGGGCCTTCACCGGCGCGCTCGACAAGCAATATGAAGATGGCACCTATCACTGCATCTGCTGTGATGCGCCACTGTTTTCATCGGAGACGAAGTTCGACTCGGGAAGCGGGTGGCCAAGCTTCTATGACAAGCTTGAGGGCGAGATGGTTGGCGAGAGCCAGGACAACAGCTTTATGATGCGGCGGACGGAGGTGCATTGCACACGGTGTGACGCGCATCTTGGTCATGTGTTTCCCGATGGGCCAGCGCCAACCGGCCTTCGCTACTGCATCAATTCAGTATCGCTCAGCTTCAGGGACGCGCAGGACTAGTCCCTGCGCGAGCCCCAAGGCCGAGGCCGGTGTGACGGGCAGACTGTATCAGCTGGTGCTGTCCGGTTGCTTTATGGTCTTGGCACCATAGCCATAACCGGCGTCATGACCATTTTCACGCCCTTGATGATATTTACCATGATGTCCGTGCCGTGCCATCAGTCTTGGCAGTTCATTTCCCGTCAGAACCCCGTCCTGATCGGTATCCATGCGGGTAAACATAGTGACAAGTCTGGTCCCGTATTCGTCAGGTGAAATGGCGCCATCGCCATTGCTGTCCAGCTTGTCAAACCGGAGCCGATTATGCGCCAGAAGTTCGTCCTGCGTCAGGGTGCCGTCGCCATCCGTGTCGAGCGAGGTTGCATTGAACATATGCCCACGATTGTGATGGTGGCCGACACTTCCGGCTACGGCGAGGGTGGCGAAAATCATGCCGGACAATGCCAGGTTGCCGGCAATCACCATGGTTTTGCTGAGAAGTTTCATTGAGGTTTTCCTGTTGGGGGAGGTTGCAACGTGTGGTGTGACACCGGTACACTGGCCTGCGGTGGGTGGTCGTGCCCAGCGCACCGGCGCCACGACCCTTTTTTCGACGCCGAAAGAGGCACAAAGCGGGCATGGTGATGATGATTCTTGGATTTCTTGTGGCAACGCCTGCCACATTTCTAGCCGCAAGGGCAGGGAGAGTGGATTGACTGGCCAGATGCCTTGGGTGACAGGCACAACCCGTTTGTTTGCGACCATTGCCAATCCGGTCGACCATGTCCGCGCACCGATGGTATTCAACCCGCTGTTTGTCGAGCGTGGACTTGACCATGTGATGGTGCCGATCACCGCGCCGCCGGAAACATTCAAAACAGTGATTGAGGGTTTGCGCGGCATTCCCAATTTTGGCGGTATGGCGGTGACCATCCCGCACAAGATGGAAATGGCGAAGCTGTGTACTACGCTTGGCCCGACGGCACAGCTGACCGGTGCCGTGAACGCCGTGCGTTTTGATCCTGACGGAACAATCCACGGGGACAATTTCGACGGGGCGGGATTTGTCGAGGGATTGCGCCGGAATGGCCATGACCCGGCCGGCAAGACGGTGCTGATGGTCGGGGCAGGCGGGGCCGCCCGTGCCATCGGCCTGGCCTTGTGCGATGCCGGTGTGGGCCGGCTACTGATCCGCAACAGAACACCTGACAAGGCTATTGCCATTGCGAGGGAGCTGGAGCGGCTCAGTGGTCACAGACAGGCCGTCAGCGCACCGGACCATGATGGAAGCGATGTTGACATGATCGTCAACACCACCAGCCTCGGTCTACATGATGGTGAGGATCTGCCGCTGGCGTTTGACGGTGTGGGATTGGATACGCTGATCGCCGAGATCATCATGGTGCCGGAACGCACCGCCTGGCTCGCCGAGGCCGAGGCGCGCGGGCTGCAAACCCATTACGGGCGCCATATGCTGGACTATCAGGTTGAGCTGATCGGCAGTTTCATCGGCGCGCTCTGAGGCGAAATGGCAGAGGCGGCGTGCCCAATTGCCGATTGAGTTTATCCGCCCCTGACACTATATCTTGGGCTGCTGCATATCTCAGGCTGCTGCATGTCTGGTGGTAACGCGGCGGGTGTCAATGGTGGTAACGGTGGTTTATGCCGTTGTAGCGAATGAGGGTAGCATGACTGACAATTCCTGGAACGATGAGAGGCTGGTAGAACTTCGCAAGCTGTGGGATGACGGTCTCTCAATTTCGCAGATTGGTGATGCGCTTGGCGTTTCGCGTAACGCCATTGCCGGCAAGGCGCACCGGATGGGACTGCCAAAACGGCCATCACCAATTTCAAAGACAGTTTCCGAGGTTAAAAAACCGCCAAGACCAAAGGCCCCGGCCGAGCCGGTCAATCTGCCATTGCGGCTTGAATTGCGAAAGCTGCAATGGTCGCGTAGCAAATGCTGCTGGCCAACCTCATCCAAACAGAACCCCAAGGGCGACCCGAAAATGAGCGGTTTCAAATTCTGCGGTGACCGGGTTGTCCCCGGCAAGCCCTATTGCCTGCAACATTGTGAGGAAGCCTACACCACCTCGCGTGACAGTCGTTAATCCAGACCGTCCGGGTCACTCAGGATTTCGTGCGCCGGGCCGGAGTGTCTCCCAATGCTGAAATATCGCGCTGACTACCGCCCGCCAGCCTGCAAGGTGATCTCGGCAGGCCTCGACATATCAATCTTTGAAGACCGCACCTTTGTGACCACGACGCTGGAACTTGAGCGTGTCGGGGATGATGCGTTTCTGCTGAATGGGCGTGATCTGACGCTGCATGAACTCAGTATTGACGGCCGGCACCTCGACGAGGCCGACTGGCCTGTCACCGAGGGCGGGTTGAGCCTTGAAGATCTGCCGGCGAAATGCGTTGTCCGCATTCGCGCCGAATGTCATCCGGAAAGCAACAGCGCGCTTGAGGGGCTGTATCTGTCGGGTGGTATGTATTGTACCCAGTGTGAGCCCGAGGGATTCCGCCGGATTGGTTTCTTCCCTGACCGCCCCGATGTGATGACGGTGTTCACCGTACGTATCGAGGCAGGGCGGCAGTTTCCACAGCTTCTGTCGAATGGTAACCTCGTCGAAACAGGCGAGATCGGCGATGATCGGCACTATGCGTTGTGGCACGATCCGCACCCGAAACCAAGCTATCTGTTCGCCTGTGTCGTCGGCGACCTTGACCTTGCCACCGACAGCTTCACCACTGCCTCGGGCCGTGACGTCGACCTCCACATCTATGTCGAGAAAGGCAACACGCATCTGACCGGCCATGCCATGGAATCGCTGAAGCGATCAATGAAATGGGATGAAGATACCTATGGTCTGGAATATGACCTTGATTTGTTCCAGATCGTCGCTGTCAGCCATTTCAATATGGGCGCGATGGAAAACAAGGGGCTCAACATTTTCAACAGCAAGTATGTGCTTGCCGACCCGTCCACCGCGACGGATGAGGACCTCCATCGTGTGGAATCCATCGTCGCGCATGAATACTTCCACAATTGGACCGGCAACCGTGTGACCTGCCGTGACTGGTTCCAACTGACCCTGAAGGAAGGGCTGACAGTCTACCGGGACCAGTGTTTCTCGGCGGATATGCATGATGAGGGTGTGCAGCGCGCGGCCGATGTCAGCATGTTGCGCGCCGCGCAGTTCCCCGAGGATGCAAGCCCGACAGCGCACCCGATCCGCCCGGAATCCTATCGCGAGATCAATAATTTCTACACGCCCACCGTCTATGAAAAAGGCGCCGAGGTGATCCGCATGATGGCAGGCTATCTCGGGCGTGAGGGATTCCGCCGCGGCACGGATCTGTATTTCGAACGCCATGATGGAGCGGCGGTGACCTGTGATGATTTCGTTGCTGCGCTTGCCGATGCGAATGATCGCGATATGTCTGTCTTCCATGGCTGGTATAGCCAGGCCGGCACGCCGACGCTGACAGTATCGCGCCAGAGCCATGCCGACGGGATGACGCTGCATCTTGCGCAGACGACGCCCGACACCGCCGCCGACACCGCGCGTGATCCGCTGCCGGTACCGATCCGGCTTGGCTTTATCGGCGATGATGGCCGGCCGGCGAAACTGCGTCGCGACGGTGAGAACGAGGCGCGGGATGAACATGTGCTGCTGTTTGAAGATGCCGAGGCAAAATTCCGTTTTGTAGGGGAGGCAGGTGCCGGTGATGCGACACCGGGCAAGGTCATACCAAGCCTGCTGCGCGGTTTCTCGGCCCCGGTGCGGCTTGTCGATGATCTGAGCGATGATGAACGCCTGCATCTGATGGCGCATGACAGTGATCTGTTCAACCGCTGGGACGCATCGCAGATGCTGGCGGCCGCAGCCATTCTGTCGCTGGCCGCCGGTGACACGGTGACGGTCGAATCGCTTGCCGACGGCTATCGGCGGATTCTTGGTGACGACGGCCTTCTCGACGAATTCAAGGCCGGCACGCTGCGCCTTCCGGGAATTTCGGTTCTCGAGGCGGCGCGGACCCCCGCCGACCCGGTCGCCCTGTTCAATGCGCGGCGTGGGCTGCTTGCTGCATTGGGGCGGTCGCTGGCACCGGAGATTAGCAAGGCGATTGATACCCGGGCAGAGATGGTCGGCAGTGCCAGCGGCCGAGCTTTGCTGACACAGCTTGTCGAACTTGGTGTCGCGGCTGGTGACGTCGATGCGGTTACGGACGCCGAAAGAATGGTATCGGACCGCAACATGACGATCTCGCAGGGTGGTCTGAAAGCGCTGATCCACAGTGATGATCCAGCGCGCGTGCGGGCGCTGCAGGCATTTCATGATCGCTGGCAGGCAGACTCGCTGGTGATGGAGAAATGGTTCCAGATGGAAGCCATGTCAACGGTTGGCGGCACGCTGGACAGGCTGGATGAATTGATGCTGCATCCCGGCTTCGATGCGAAAAACCCGAACAAGATTCGCGCCGTTCTTGGTGCCTTCATGGGCGGAAACACGCCCGGCTTCCATGCCGCTGACGGCTCCGGCTACAGATATATGGCGGCGCGTCTTGTCGAGATCGATACGCGCAACCCGCAGATCGCGGCGCGCATGGCGCTGCCAATGACGCGGATGGCGAATTACGGTGAACCGCGGCAGCAATTGATGCGCGCGGCGCTTGCCACAATCAAGGCGGGTGCGGGTTCAAACGATCTGAAAGAGGTTGTCGACAAGGCGCTGTAGCGCGCCCTGTCCGGATCCGGCCAGGTGGCCTGACCCCGATTACCTAGCGCAGCAGGAAGGCGGGGACGTGCCCGGTATCATGCAGCGTATCGCCCTTGCAGTCCGGTGGCGCTGGCAACTCGCCAGCATGCGTTTCCTTGCCACGACGTGACCTGCCTCGGCCCTGGCCTTCGGATCTGTTTTCTGGCCTGTTATCTGGCCTGGTATCGGACTTGTTGTCAGGTTTTGCGTCTGCCGTCTTGCTGGATCCGTGATCAGCTTTCCTGTTTGCCGATTTGGGTTTTTCCGTCTTGCCGGACTTCTTGTCAGCAGACTTTGCCGGCGCGGCATCGCCACCCTCTGTCAGCGGGATTGCCTTGCCGATCAGCTTTTCAATCGCTCCGACATACTTGCGGTCATCATCGCCGGCGGCAATGGTGAAGGCCCGTCCCGATTTGCCGGCCCGGCCGGTGCGGCCGATACGGTGGACATAATCCTCGGCATTGCCGGGAACGTCGAAATTGAACACATGGCTGAGGCCGACAATGTCGAGGCCTCGCGCCGCCACATCG
>CAJWDO010000030.1 GCA_913031555.1 uncultured Alphaproteobacteria bacterium
CTCGATTTCCGGCTTCACGCCAAGCGCTCGCATCTGATTTGCCATTTCGACGAGCATCAGGGTGCTGTTGGTCATGATGTAGTCGCCATGCCCGAAATTCATTGTACCGCAATCAAGCGTGCAAATTTCCGGCCGGCATTCGGCGACATGCGCCAGTCGCTCGGTTGCGCCCGCCATATCGGTTCCCTCGGCACTTGGCGGAAGCGGTGTTTCCACACCACCAAGCACCAGATCGCCACCCATGCCGGCGGTCAGGTTCAGAACGACGTCGGTTTCGGAATCGCGGATTCGCTCGGTGACTTCGCGGAACAGCGCCGGGTCGCGCGAGGGCTGGCCGGTCTCCGGGTCACGGACATGGCAATGCACGACGGCGGCGCCGGCTTTGGCAGCGTCAATGGCCGATTCCGCAATCTGCGTCGGCGTCACCGGCACCTTGTCAGACTTGCCGGTGGTGTCGCCGGAACCGGTCACGGCGCAGGTGATAAAAACCTCACGATTCATCGTCAGTGGCATGATTTTTTCCTCCTCCGGCCAGCAAGCTGTCGCCGGGGTTTCGCGCGATCACCCCGTTTTGCGATCACCCCGTTTGGAGATCACATTTTCGCAAAATGCGAGGCTTTGCAACTTCTTTGCTGTCGGGTCATGACGACGGTCGTTTGGCTGGTCGTCTGGCTGGTCGTGAATTGCCTGAATATTGGCAGGAACAGGACAGAAAAGGACGGTTTTCTTGCACGGAGCGACGGGGTCTGCGCAAGCATGAAAGGCGGGCATCAACCCAGTAGCTATAAAAGGATCAGCGTCAGATGAACGCGCCGTCCAGACCGGCCCGCCGGGGCCGCAAGACAAGGCCGTCAAACGAGCTTCCCGACCAGCCCGGCTGGCGGGATATTCGTAACCATATGGCGCCGCTGGCGCCGCTCAGCGATGACCAGATCGAATCGATCCATCTCGCCTCGCTTCGGCTGCTTGAGGAGTATGGCATCGAGGTGATGAGCGCCCCGGCGCGCGCGCTGTTCCGCAAGGCCGGCGCTACGGTCGACGAGGCGACCCAGATCGTGCGCGTCGACCGCGGCCTGATCGAGGCTGCCATCGCCAGCGCGCCATCGCAATTCACGCTCACCCCGACCAACAGGGCGCATGCCCTGACCATCGGCGGTAACCATATCCATTTCGGGCTGGTTTCCGGGGCGCCGAACGCGCATGACATTCGTGGCGGTCGCCGCAGCGGCAATTTCGCCGATTACAAGACGCTGATGAAGCTTGGTCAGAGTTTCAACGTCATCCATTTCTTCGGCAACCAGTCGCTGGCGCCGAACGATCTGCCGGTAAATACGCGCCATCTCGACACAACCTTTGTCAATCTGACGCTGACGGACAAGGTCTTCCTGTCGATGTCGATTGGCGAGGCACGGGTGCGCGACGCGGCCCGTCTGACGGCGATTGCGCGTGGCCTGACGATGGACCAGTTGGCGTCTGACCCCACCGCGATCACCAACATCAACATCAACTCGCCGCGCAAATTCGATATCGAGATGGCGTCCGCCACCATGGCGATGGCCGAAATGGGCCAGGCTGCGGTGATCACGCCCTTCACGCTGATGGGGGCGATGACGCCGGTCACCATCGCTGCCGCGCTGACCCAGCAGAATGCCGAGGCGCTGTTCGGGATCGCGCTGACGCAGCTTGTCAGGCCGGGGGCGCCGGTTGTCTATGGCGGCTTTACTTCGAACGTTGACATGAAAACCGGGGCGCCGGCCTTCGGCACGCCGGAAAACACCCTTGCCAATATCGCAGGTGGCCAGCTGGCGCGCCGTTATGGCCTTCCCTATCGCACCAGCGCCTGCAGCGCCTCCAACGCTGTTGACGCGCAGGCGGTCTGGGAAACGCAGATGGCGCTGTGGGGCGCGGTCACCGGCCATGGCAATCTGATCTATCATGCCGCAGGCTGGGGCGAGGGCGGGCTTGTCGCCGATTTTGAAAAACTGATTGTCGATTGCGAAATGCTGCAGGCCATGGCGCAGTTCCTGAAACCACTTGATTTCAGCGAGGCCGATTTCGGGTTCGAGGCGCATGACGAAGTGGCGCCCGGCGGGCATTTCTTTGGCACCGCCCATACGATGGAACGCTATCAGTCGGCCTTCTACAGCCCGTTCCTGTCCGACTGGTCGAACAATGAAAACTGGCGCGATGACGGTGCGCGAACAACCACCGAACGGGCGATGGACATCTGGCCGAAAATCGTCGAGGCCTATGTGCCGCCACCGATGGACCCGGCGCGGGTGGAGGAAATGCAGGCCTATATCGCACATCGCCGCGAGGAGATCGGCAGCGGAGACGCCTAGACGGTGCCACCGCCATCATCCTCACGCCCCAGCTTGCGATTTTGCAAAAAGCGGCTACATTCACCGCAGATGGACCGTCGCATTATCTGGGGAATCGACACATGACATTGATGCATTACATATCCGGCGCGGAAGTTGCCGGGGCAAGCGGGCGCGAACAGGATGTTTTCAACCCGGCAACGGGCGCTGTGACGACGGCTGTGCCGCTGGCAAGCGCGTCGGAGGTTGCGGCTGCTGTTGACGCCGCCAAGGCCGCGCTTCCGGGATGGGCCAACACCCCGGCGGCCAAACGCGCGCAGGTGATGTTCAATTTCCGTGATCTGATCAAGACCAACCTTGATGAGCTGGCGACGCTGATCTCATCGCAGCATGGCAAGACTTTCGACGACGCCAAGGGCGAAGTGGCCCGCGGGGTCGAGGTTGTCGAATTTGCCTGCGGCATCCCGCATGCGCTGAAGGGCGAATATTCGCCGCAGGTCGCCGGCGGTGTTGACAGTTTCTCGATGCGCCAGCCGGTTGGCGTGGTGGCCGGGATCACCCCGTTCAACTTCCCGGCGATGGTGCCGATGTGGATGTTCCCGATGGCGCTTGCCTGCGGCAACACCTTTATCCTGAAGCCGTCGGAGCGCGACCCCGGCGCGCCGATGCTGCTGGCCCGCCTGCTGACCGAGGCCGGGCTTCCCGACGGTGTCTTCAACGTTGTTCATGGTGACAAGGAAGCTGTCGACACGATTCTCGATCATCCCGACATTGGCGCCATCAGCTTTGTCGGCTCGACGGCGATCGGCCATTACATCTATTCGCGCGGCTGTGCGAATGGCAAGCGGGTGCAGGCGCTGTGCGGGGCGAAGAACCATATGATCATCATGCCAGACGCTGATATGGACCAGGCTGTCGATGCGGCTATGGGCGCGGCCTACGGGTCGGCCGGCGAGCGCTGCATGGCGATCTCGGCGGTGCTGGCGGTTGGCGACGAGACGGCGGATCGCTTTGTCTCGCAGCTGGCGCCAAAGGTGCGGGCGCTGAAAATCGGCCAGTATGACGAGCCGGGCGTCGAGATGGGTCCGGTGATCACCGCCGCCGCGAAGGAACGCATCGAGGGCTATATCGACCAGGGTGAGACGGACGGCGCCGAGGTTGTTGTCGATGGCCGCGGCCTGCGTCTCCAGGGTTATGAGAACGGCTTTTTCGTCGGTGGCACGCTGCTCGACAAGGTGACCCCCGACATGTCGGTCTATCGCGACGAGATCTTCGGGCCGGTGCTGTCGGTGCTGCGGCCGCAATCCTATGAAGAGGCGCGCCAGCTTGTCATCGACCATGAATATGGCAATGGTACCGCCATCTTCACCCGCGATGGCGACACGGCGCGCGATTTCACCAACAATGTCAATATCGGCATGGTCGGGGTGAATGTGCCGATTCCGGTGCCGGTGGCCTATCACAGCTTTGGCGGCTGGAAGTCGTCGATGTTCGGCGACCATTCGATCCATGGCATGGAGGGTGTGCGCTTCTACACCAAGCTGAAGACGGTGACGGCGCGCTGGCCAAGCGGCATCAAGGAAGGCGCGGTGTTCAATTTCAGCGCCGGAAGCGACGTCTGATCACCGGATAACTCTGGTCGATCACTCTGGCCGATCACTCGGGCTGGTCACTTGGGCCGGTCACTCTGGCCGATCACCTGATATCGAAACACAGGCCATATCAAAACACAGGCCGCCCCGCACCCCGCCGGGCGGCCTTTTGCGTGGCGGGGTTTGTCTGCCCCGGTGACGCTACATCAGCACCTTGCCCGGGTTCAGCAGGTTATGCGGGTCCAGCGCGGCCTTGATGGATTTCATCATCTCATAGGCCACCGGGTCCTTCAGCTGCTTCATGTCCCGTTGCTTGTCGGTGCCGATGCCATGTTCGGCGCTGATCGACCCGCGCCATTTGATCACCGTGTCGCGCACCGCGTCCTTGATCGCCTTCACCTCTTCCGGGCTTTCCGACGGGTCCCTGTCATAGGGGCGGGCGTTGATATGAAGATTGCCGTCGCCCATATGCCCGAAGGCGACGCAGAACGGCCCCGGCGCGATGGCGGCAAAGGCGGCCTCCATATCGGCAATGGCCCCGGGCAGGTCCGACACCTGGAAGCTGATGTCATTCATCACCCAGTTGCCATGTTTCTGCATGGCGTCCAGCGTGCCCTCGCGCAACGCCCAGAAATTCGCCCGCTGCGCGGCCGAACGCGCGATCACAGCGTCATGGACTAGTTCCGCCTCGAAAGCGTCGGCAAGGATGCTCTCAAGCTGCGCCTCCAGCGCCACCGTGCCGTCGGCGCCGATCTCGGCATCCTCTTTCGTCGCCGCGCCGATTTCCATCAGCACCGCCAGATCGGGCGCCTCGTCAAAGGGCGCGGTGACATGGTCGAGATATGTCACCGGCAGTTCATACATCAGCCTGCCGATCAGCTCGAACGCCTCGATCCGCCCGCCGGTGCGGGCCTGCGTCATGTTCATCAGCTCCAGCGCCGCATCGACATCGCGCACCTTCACCATCGCCGTGGCCTGCGCCAGTGGCGGCGGCACCAGCTTCAGGCTGGTGGCGGTGATGATGCCAAGCGTGCCCTCCGAGCCGACCATCAGATTGACCAGGTCATAGCCTGTGTTGTTCTTTTTCAGCGCCGGGAGAAGATCCATCACCTCACCGGCCGCCGTCACCACTTCCAGCCCCATGCAAAGCGCGCGTGCGCTGCCATGGCGGATGACGTTCAGCCCGCCGGCATTGGTGCCGAGCGCGCCACCGATCTGCGCGGTTCCCTTGGCGCCGAAGACAAGCGGGAACATCAGCCCCTCCGCCTCGACGGCCTGATGCAGATTCTGGATGATGCAGCCTGCCTCGGCGACCATATACATGCCGGCCCTGTCGATCCGGCGAACCTTGTTCATCCGCTCCAGCGACAGCAGCACGACCTGATCCTCGGCCCGCGCAACGGTGCCGCCGGAAAGGCCGGAATTGCCACCAAAGGGAATGACCGGCGTGCGGGTTTCGGCGCACAGCTTCATCACCGCCGCAACCTCGGCTGTCTCGCCAGGGCGGACAACGATGGCCGGCGCCGATTCCTTGGTGCCGAGCCAGTCACTCTGATAGCGTGTATCGATGCTGTCGCCGCGCTGAACATTCGCCGTGCCACAGATGGCGGCAAACTGCGTGGCAAGATCGGTCATCCGCATTTCATTCATCGCCCGTCCCCTTCGCTGTCAACCGGTGGCATGGCAGTTCGTAACCGGCTAAAAGGCTAGCATAGCGCCGCCACCGAATATAGCCGTGGCGGCATTTCAGCCGCACAGACCTTCAAGGCGCAGCCGCGCGATCTTGTGCACCTCGGCCAGCGCGGTGGTGAATTCGGTTGCCGGCTCGTTGTCGATCCGCGCCGCGAAGGCGGCCAGAATGGCTCTCCGGTCGAGGCCCCGCACGGCGATGATGAAAGGGTGGCCAAAACGCACGCCATAGCGGTCATTCAGATCGGAAAAGCTGGCGAATTCATCCGGCGTGCAGCTGTCCAGGCCGGCGCCGGCCTGCTCCGAGCTGGACTCCACCGTCAGCCCGCCGGCAATGGCCAGCTTGCCGGCCAGTTCGGGATGGGCTCGCAGAAGCGCCAGTTGCCGGTCATGTCCGGCCGCCTCGACAATGGCCTGCATTCGTGCGGCAAATAGCAACAGCTGGCGGTCATCGGGGCCAAGCCCCTCGGACCAGATGGTGGCCGCCACCCAGGGTGAATGTTCGTAGATGCCGCCGAATTGCGTCATGAATTCAGTCTCTTTCAAGCTGTCAGGCGGTGTCGTGAAGTGCTGATCCGGCATCGTGATCTGTCCGTTTGCTGGCTGTCTACTGGCTGTCTACTGGCTGTCTACTGGCTGTCTACTGGCTGTCTGCTGGTTGTTCAGGGGCCGCTTTCGGAGTAAGTCTCGCGGTGAAATGACGCTCGGATATTGGTCAAATTTGTTTGCGTCTTCAATATTTAATTGGCACTCTTCATCCAATCTCAACACGGGAAATATCGGAAAGGGTGACCCGTCATGGGCAGGCTGACGACGCATGTTCTCGACACCGCCGCGGGCCGTCCCGCCGCCGGGTTGCGAATCGATCTCTATGGTTGTGACGGTGAACCACGCCGGTTGATCGCCTCGGTGACAACGAATGATGATGGCCGGGTTGATGGGCCGCTTCTCGAAGGACCGGATTTCGCCGATGGGCGCTATCAGCTTGTGTTTCACGCCGGGGCCTATCTTCGCGCCAGTGGGACACAACTTCCCGCCGTCCCGTTTCTTGATGAGATTGTTATCGCCTTCGGGATCGACCGGCCGGACCAGCATTATCATGTGCCCCTGCTGCTTTCGCCCTATGGCTATTCGACCTATCGCGGAAGTTGACGCGGGACCGGGGCTGACCAGACGATGCGCGACAGAATCACATTTATTCTCAACAACCAGGTCGAGCAGGTCAGCGGTATTGCCGGTGACACGACGCTTCTTAACTGGCTGCGGCAGACAAGGGGGCTGACAGGTTCCAAGGAAGGTTGCGGCGAAGGCGATTGCGGTGCCTGCACGGTGGTGGTGGCGCGGCGGCAGGCCGACGGCACCATGCGCTGGCACCCGGTCAATGCCTGTATCCAGTTCATGGGCATGCTGGAAGGCGTGTCGGTGACAACTGTCGAGGGGTTGCGGACCGGTGGCGCGGGCGGGAATATGCAGGATGGCGCGCTGCATCCCTGCCAGCAGGTGATGGTCGATCACCACGCCTCGCAATGTGGCTTCTGCACCCCCGGATTTGTCATGTCGTTGTTCGCCGCCTGGTGTAATGGCGAGGGGCTGGAACCGGCTGAAATCGACACCACGCTTGCCGGCAATCTGTGCCGCTGCACCGGCTATCGACCGATTGTCGATGCTGCCGCCTCGCTTGAGGTGCGAGCTATCCCGCCGGTGTTCGAGCGTCAGCGCCGCGAGACAGAGGCCAGCCTGATGGCCGCCATCGCGCATGACGAGACTGTGTGTCTCACCGATGGCCGCCGCAGCTTTACCGCCCCGGCCAGCCTTGACGGCTTCCTGCAGAGTTTCGCGCAATCGCAGGATGTCACGATCGTGTCCGGCGCGACCGATGTCGGTCTCTGGGTAACAAAGCAGAACCGCAATCTGCCGAACATGATCTGGACCGGGCGGGTCAGGGGATTTGACAGGGTTGAGCGACGTGGCGCGCATTGGCGTATCGGGCCGGCGGTGACGCATGAGGCGGCGATGTCGACGCTGGCGAAGGGACGGCCCGACCTTGGCGAGGTGATGCGTCGGTTCGGGTCGGCGCAGGTGCGGGCCAGCGGCACGGTCTGTGGCAATATCGCCAACGGGTCGCCGATTGGCGATCTGCCGCCGATGCTGATTGCGCTTGCCGCCGAAATTGAACTTGTCGGACCGGCCTCGAACCGCCGTCTGTCGCTGGATGCCTTTTTCATCGATTACGGCCGGCAGGATCGCGGGGTGGATGAATTCGTGTCGGGCGTGCTGGTGCCGGTGACACCGACACCGCTGTTCCGCGCCTACAAGATTTCGAAACGGTTTGATCAGGATATCTCGGCCGTTCTCGGCGCTTTCAACCTGACCGTGTCGGAGGGACGAATCACTTCAGCGCGGCTTGCCTTTGGTGGCATGGCGGCAACGCCGAAACGCGCCGCGGCTGCCGAGGCGGCGCTGACCGGCGCGCCGCTTGAGCTGGCCTCATTCGAGGCTGCGGCAGCGGAATTGGCGGTGGATTTCACGCCGATCACCGACATGCGCGCCTCGGCCGATTACCGGCTTCAGGTGGCGGCGAACCTGCTGTTGAAATACGGGCTGGATGTCACCGGCGCGCCGGTGCCACGCCTGACCGGTGCCGGACTGTCGGCCGATGATCTTCGCGCCGCCGCACCTGGGGCAGGCTGATGGGTGGCAAGGGCATCACCGGCGATATCCGGACGGCGCGTGAACATGACAGCGCCCACAAACATGTGTCGGGAAATGCTGTCTATGTCGATGACATCAGTGTTCCTGATGACACGCTGGTGGTGCTGATCGGGCAAAGCCCGCATGCCCATGCGCGAATCACCGGCATGGACCTGTCGGCGGTCGCGGCGGCGAATGGTGTGGTGGCCGTGCTGACGCATGCCGACATCCCGGGGCGCAATGACTGCAGCCCGGTCTATGGTGATGATCCGATCCTTGCCGAGGAGGTCGTCAGCTATGTCGGCCAGGCGGTGTTCGCCATCGTCGCGGAAACCATGCGGGCGGCGCGCGATGCGCTGCCGCTGGCGAATATCGACTATGACGAGCTTCCGGCTGTTCTGACCATCGAGGATGCCATGCGCGATGGGTCCTTGCTTGGCCCTTCTGTGACGATGGAATCCGGTGATCCTGACAGCGCCCTTGCCGGGGCGCCGCTGCGGCTGTCCGGCCGGATCGAAATTGGCGGGCAGGAGCATTTCTATCTTGAAGGCCAGGCGGCGCTGGCGATCCCGGGCGAGGATGGCGACATGACGCTGCATTGCTCGACTCAACACCCCTCGGAAATCCAGCACAAGGCTGCCGATTGTCTTGGCGTCCCGAGTCATGCGGTGACGGTCGAGACGCGGCGTATGGGCGGTGCCTTTGGCGGCAAGGAAAGCCAGGGTAATCTGCCGGCGCTGCTGGCGGCGCTGGCGGTACGGCGAACTGGCAGGCCGGCAAAGACGGTCTATGACCGGGATGATGATTTCATGCTGACAGGCAAGCGGCATGATTTCCGGATTGACTATGATGTCGGATTCGATGCCGAGGGCCGGATTCAGGCAGTGCTGTTCGAACAGGCGCTTCGCTGTGGCATGTCATGGGACCTGTCCGAGGCGATCGCGGCGCGCGCCATGTGCCATGCCGACAATGCCTATCACATCCCGCATATGCGGGTGATCTCGCATCGCTGCCGTACACACACCCAGTCGAGTACCGCCTTCCGGGGGTTCGGTGGGCCGCAGGGCATGGTCGGGATCGAACGCGTGATCGACCAGCTGGCGCATCATCTGGGGCTTGATCCGCTGGTCGTTCGCCAGCGCAACTTCTACCCGCACAAATACAACGCTAATAATGACAAGGGGCGCACACCCTATGGCCAGCTTGTCGAGGATTGCATCCTCCAGGATATCGTGCCCCGTCTTGCCGCCGATGCGGACTATGCCGCGCGGCGTGCCACGATCGAGACCTTTAACCGGCGCGGTGGGATGATCCGGCGCGGCATCGCGTTAACGCCGGTGAAGTTCGGCATTTCCTTCAACACGACTTTCCTGAATCAGGCCGGGGCGCTGGTCCATGTCTATAATGACGGCTCGGTGCATCTCAATCATGGCGGCACTGAAATGGGTCAGGGGCTGCATACCAAGGTCGCCCAGATCGTGGCGCATGAATTCCAGATCGATTTCGATTCGGTGAAAATCACCGCCACCAATACCGGCAAGGTGCCCAACACCTCGGCCACAGCGGCGTCATCGGGAACTGATCTCAATGGCATGGCGGCACAGGCGGCTGCGCGCACCATCAAGTCGCGGATGCGGGATTTCCTTGCTGAACAGCATCAATGCATGACGGATTCGGTAACATTCGCTGATGGCGAGGTCCGCGCCGGCGTGGCGCGGATGCCCTTCGCCGAGGCGGTCAGGGCCTGTTATCAGGGGCGGGTTTCGTTGTCGGCGACCGGGTTCTACGCGACGCCGAAAATCCATTGGGACAAGGCACAGAGTCGTGGTCGTCCCTTCTATTATTACGCCTATGGCGCGGCGGTTACCGAAGTCGCCACCGATCTTCTGACCGGCGAGAACAGGATCCTGCGCACTGACATTCTGCATGATGTGGGGCGGTCGCTTAACCGGTCCATCGATATTGGCCAGATCGAGGGTGGGTATGTTCAGGGGGCTGGCTGGCTGACCACAGAAGAGCTGGTCTGGGACGAATCCGGACGGCTCCGCACCCACGCGCCCTCTACCTACAAGATCCCGGCCTGTGCCGATCGCCCGTCGGTCTTTAATGTGACGCTGTTTGATGATGGCGAGAATATCGAGGACACGATCCACAAATCCAAGGCCGTCGGCGAGCCGCCTCTGATGCTGGCAATCTCGGTCCTGATGGCGCTTTCGCACGCGCTGGAATCGGTTTCCGGCGACTATCCGATGCTGGATGCACCGGCCACACCGGAACGGCTGTGCCTCGCGGCGCGCCGGCTTGGTGGCCCCGGGGTCACCTTCCCGGGGATCACGTCCGGGGACAGTTGATGGTGAACTGGATCGAAATGGCCCGCGACAGGATCGCGCGCGACGGCGCGGTTGTGCGCGCCAGCCTTGTTGGGGTTCGCGGCTCAGCCCCGCGTGAAGCCGGGGCGATGATGCTGATCAGCACGACCGACATCTGGCAGACAATTGGTGGTGGGTCGCTGGAGTTCGAGGTGATGGCAAAGGCGCGCGCCATGCTGGCCGCGCCGCCGACACCCTGGGCGCGGCAGGTCATCAGCGCGGCGCTTGGCCCGGATATGGGGCAATGCTGCGGGGGCCATGTGAAGGTGCTTCTCGAACGGTTTGGCGTGGATGAGGAGGCAGAGCTGGTGGTGCTTGAAGGCTGCCGAAGGATTGCGCATCCATTTGCCGGCACCGCGCCGCCTGTTGATGCCGGTGATGCCGAAATTGGGCCAGATGTGGGCGGGCCAGATGTGGGCGGGCCGGATGCGGGTGGGCCGGATGCCAGCTGGTCGGTGTTCGTCGCGCCGGTGGCACAGCCGGGACGGCCGTTGTTTCTCTATGGTGCCGGACATATCGGGCGGGCGCTGGCACCGCATCTGGCGGCGCTGCAGCTTGACCTGCATTGGGTTGATATCGAGGATTCGCGATATCCTGTCAGGATTCCCAACGGGGTCACAAGGGTGGTCGCGTCCGACCCGACGGTGATTGCCGCGCATGCGCCGGCCGATGCCATCCACCTTGTCATCACGCATAATCACGCTCTTGACGAGGCGCTGTGTCATCGCATCCTGTCCGGGTCAGGATTTGCGCGGCTTGGGCTGATCGGCTCGGCGACAAAGGCGGCGCGATTCCGCTCGCGGCTGGCAAAGGCCGGCATCGCGCCGCAGGTTCTGGACAGGCTTGTCTGTCCGGTCGGCCTGCCGGAGATTACCGGCAAGCAACCGGCGCGGGTGGCGTTGTCGATTGCCGCCGGTGTTGCCATCTGGCAGCAGGAATTGGACGAAGGTCACTGATGCTGGCACACTGCCATCACGAAACGGAATGCTGGAAGATCAATGATTGATTATCTGTGGATGTGGTCCGAATTCATGGTGCGCTGGCTGCATGTGGTGGCCGGCATCGCCTGGATCGGATCGTCCTTCTATTTCATCGCTCTCGACCTCAGCCTGAAGCCCGGCAAACAGCTTCCCGATGAGGCGCATGGCCAAGCATGGCAGGTGCATG
>CAJWDO010000031.1 GCA_913031555.1 uncultured Alphaproteobacteria bacterium
ACATTGACTGGCAGGGCACCCAGCAATTGGCTGATGCCAGCCGCGAAGATCTGGTATCGGTTTTTATTCTGCCACCATCGACGCGTGATCTAGAACAAAGGTTGTTAGCGCGGGCACAGGACAGCGCAGATGTGGTAGCGTCGCGTATGTCGAAAGCTGCCGATGAAATCAGCCACTATCGCGAATATGACTATATCGTTGTGAATAATGATCTTGACAACTCGGTCGGTGCTATTCGTGCGATCCTTGCCGCCGAGAGGTTGCGCCGCGACAGGCAGATTGGCATGACAGAATTTGTCCGCACGCTTCAGTCCAAGGGTGACTGACCCTTGGTCGGTATGCCAATTTCACGCGCCAGACGGCAGAAAGCCGCGATATCCAGATCCTGTGGCCGGCCCTGCGGGTCGATCCCCGCGCGTGTGAGCAGGGCCTCGCCGCCAATCGGTTTCAGTGATGCCCGCAGCATCTTGCGCCGCTGCCCGAAGGCAAGGCGGGTCACATGTTCCAGCGCCGTCCTGTCACAATCATGGCGCGGCGCGGCAAGCGGCCTGATATGCACCACCGAGGATGTCACCTTTGGCGCCGGCACAAAAGCATCCGGCGGGATATCAAACAGGATGGCGGCATCGGCCATCCAGCCTGTCAGAATGCTGAGCCGTCCAAAGGCGCTGTCACCGGGTTGCGCGGTGATCCGCTCGGCAACCTCTTTCTGAAACATCAGCGTCAGCGATTCAAAGGCTGTGGCATGGCCAAGCCACTGGATCAGCAATGTTGTTGCAATGTTATAGGGCAGATTGGCAACAACCCGGCGCGGCGCATCCCCCATCTCCCACAGCGGCGTCTTCAGGGCGTCTGCCTCGATCAGGTCCAGGCGGTCACCGGCGGCGGAAAGAAGCGAGGCGAGAACTGTGCCAGCGCGAAAATCCTTTTCGACAGCGATGACTTTCTGCGCCCCTTCCAGCAACAGCGCCCGTGTCAGCCCACCAGGCCCGGGGCCGACTTCGATAGTGGTGCCGTCCAGCCTGCCGGCGCCGCGGGCGATACGACGTGTCAAATTCAGGTCGAACAGGAAATTCTGGCCAAGCGATTTACGCGCTCGCATGTCCATCTCGCCAACAAGCTGCTTCAGTGTCGGCAGCGCCTCGATGGCGGCGTTTCCGGGAGGTGGCTCAGTCGCTGGCATGACGGTTCATCGCCATAGATCGGGCCATGCGGATAGCGGCAATCAGGCTGTCAGCATGGGCGGTGCCACGGCCCGCGATGTCAAAGGCCGTTCCGTGATCCGGGGATGTTCGAATGAAATCAAGCCCAAGCGTGACATTTACGCCGCCATCGAAATCGAGAGTCTTGATTGGAATCAGCACCTGATCATGATACATGCCAAGAACGCCGTCATAGGATTCGCGCGCGCGTTTGTGGAACAGGGTATCGGCCGAAACAGGCCCAAAGGCCTTGATCCCGAAGGCCTGCAGCCGCGCCACCGCCGGTGCGATCACCTTTTTATCCTCATCGCCGAACTGCCCCTGCTCGCCTGCATGGGGGTTCAGGCCGCAGACGGCGATGCGAGGTTCAGCACAGGCAAAATCCACCCTGAGTGATTCGGCAAGCAACATCCCCCTTGTGAAGATATCGTCACCGGTCAGCGCGTCGGGAACGTCCCGCAGCGCCATATGGACTGTCACCGGAACCACGCGCAGCTCATCACATGCCAGCATCATTGTTGGCGCACCGTCACGCGGTGTTGACAACGTGGCAAGGAACTCGGTGTGTCCCGGGTGCGGAAAGCCGGCCTCCTGCAACACCGCCTTGTTGACCGGGTTGGTGACCATCGCGGCGGCGATGCCATTGCGGGACCAGGCGGCGGCCTTGCGGATGCTGTCGATGATGATCGGCGCGTTGCGCGGATCGGCCACGCCGGCGCGCGGCGTCTGTTCCCATGCCACCGGTATCACGGGAAGACGGTCATCCGTGGGTGCGATGTCCGCCATTGGGATGTCATCCGGCGTGTCAATGATGCGGGTTTTCACGTCAATGTTCAGGCTGTCTGCCAGACTGGCCAGTCGCAGTGGATCCTCGATCACCGCAAACCCGCGCTCACCGGCGTTGTGCGCCTTCAGAGTGATTTCGGCACCAATGCCAGCGGGATCGCCCGGCGTGAGTATGATGGGCGTGGCTCTGGTCGGCGTCATTGAAGTGGAGGCAGCGGCTGATGCCATCAGTTGTCACGTCGTTCAATAACGGCCTTCCGGCGTAATTTCAATGCCTGGCGCTCGCTGAGGCTGCCAAACACGCGATCAAAGAAAACCTGTCTGATCTCTTCACGATCGGGAAGCTGAAGTTCGGGTTTCTGGAGCTTGCAGATCATCATCGAGGCGACGCCCTCGGCGAAGGCCAGCGGTTCGGAAGGCTTGCGCATTTCCAGCGATGCGATCAATTGCTGCATCTGTGGCGCCATATCGGCAATCAGCATTTCATCAAGACGGGCAAAGGCACCGCTTCCGTATTCTGTATTGAGGGCTTCCATCGCATTGCAGTCTGTGATGACCGATGTATCTCGGGACACTCTCGCCGCCGCCTCAAGCCGGTCCGCATCCGCGGCATCGGCTGACACTGGAAAAATGGCGCGTGCCAGCCAGACCATTGACTGTGAATTGTCAACAAACCCGTCCTTACGCTCGCCGGTGTGGCGCAGAATGTAATATGCACCGTCCAGAAGTATGGGATCGGTGACTTCACCACTTGCCATGCCGTCCAAACTGTCACGAAACATCTTGGGCAGCTTTTCAATCATGACCCAGCCAATATTGCCACCGCGTGAAGCGCTGCCGGCAGCCGAGTATTGACGCGCGATTTCGGCGAAGCTGGCACCCTTTTGAACGGCGGCGACAATCTCTTTCGCCAGTGCCTCGGTCTGTGCCAGATCTCGTGACTGTCCGGGGGCGAGGACAATTTCACCAAGCTGGATTTGCGGTTTCGCTGCATTCAGTTTGATCCGCTCGAGTTCTTCATCGATCATCGTTTCGATGTTCGAGAACTTTTCCTGGAAACGACCACTGATATAGCTCGACCAGGCAAGGTCGCTTGTATATTTCTGCCTTACGGTCAGCGGATCGATGCCCGCTTCGCGCAGCACGATCGCACCTGACCTGTTGCCGTCGCCAAAATTCTGGTTCATGAAATTGCGCGCTTCCGGCAGGACTGCGGATTCCACGTCCGGGATCAGGTCCTTTGCCTCTGCCAGACGAAGCTTGTCATCAATGATCAGTTGCAACGCGTCCTCATAGACCCGGTCACGATTTTTATCGGTTATCTGGATGTTGGTCGCGAATTCAAGGAAACGGGCGCGTTGCTCGACATCATAATTGGTAATGGGGTTATTGTTCACTGTCGCCACGATGCCGATCTGTGCGGCGGCTATACCAGACCAGACAAACATGGCGGCGATCATCTTGATCAGCAGAATTCGGGTGATGGTCCGCATTTTATTCATGATCCTTCAGGCCTCATCCATTCTTGCAAGCATGATGGTGCCACAGACGGCAACGGTTAGTGCCGGCGCCCAGGCGGCAAGAATGACCGGGAGGCGGAGTGATTCGCCAAGCACCTGCATAAAGTGGCTGAACAGAGTGACCAACACAGCAATGATCATGCCGCGCGTAAACAGCCTTACACGTCGCCCTCTCACCAAATTTGTAAGCGTTGCGCCGGCACTGATCATAGCCAGTCCTATCAGTAGAAACGGCATGGCCATCAATTTGTGGAAATGAAACCGATGTTCAACCGCCGGCAAGCCGGCCCGTTCCAGCAGCGTGATGAAAGATGGCAGTGAATAAACGGCAATCGTATTCGGAGGTTCGCTTGAGAGACCAAGGTCAAGTATGCCGAGGTTGCTTGGCAGCATCATGCTTCCCCGGTCGGAAGGCACACCGTCGCGATCCCACACACGGGCGTCTTCTATGACCCATCCACTGTCGGTAAGTTGCATGGATGCTGCCCGGATCCGCAGGCTCAGGTTATTGTCTTCATCGAATTTATAGATAACAGGCCTGATGATGCTGGAGATGTCCACTTCCAGCATGTCACCATGGACAATGAATCGTCCATCCGAATGCTCATCGCGAAGCCATATGCCATCCGCGGATACGGACAGTCGCTGCTCGGCGCTGCCAAAAACCGAATTCATCATGCTTTCGTAATGGCGCGATGTGACTGAACCGATCGGATTGATGATGCTGACATACACCACACCGATCAGAAATGCGGCAACGGCCACGGGGCTCAGTACGGACCAGATCGACTTTCCAAAACCGCGACTGACAACGAATTCATTCGTGCGGTTCCATGATTCAAAACATACCATCGAGCCAATTATCAGCACGATTGGCAGCGTTGTCTCGATAACAGTCGGAATGTTAAGCAATACAAGGTTCAGGACACTGATATCCTCGGCTGCCTGTTTGGTGCTGCTGCGGCGCGCCAGTTCAACGGCGTGGATCAATGAAACGACAATCGTAAGGCCGACGCCGCTTGCGACGACCCATGCAAGATATCTGCCGCCAAAGTAGCGAAACAAAGTGCCGGATACACTTGTTCTGATCATGATATCGCCGCGGCGTGTCGTTCACGCGAGGGAAGGACGCCATTGAAAGATGGCAGGGTAAGCATTGTCAGCATAAGAACGCCTGGGATGATGGCACTGGCGTATAGAAGCGGAACCATTGTGGGCATCATAGTAACGAGTGACCGCGCGGATATCACCGCCGCGATAAACAGCATGGCTGCACAAAAGGTGATTGTCGTCCTGCGCGACCACGTGCTGCGCCTGACCTGTCCATACAAAACTCCACAACTGGCCGTCAGCATAAGAATCAGCGCCAGAGCCGGTGACACAATTCGATAATGACCTTCGGCACGTCGCTGATTGACATAATCAGGGGAAGGGGATTTGGAGGGGTCCAGAAGGTTGGCTATCGAATCCTCATTCATGTCAATTGTCACTCGCGCCGCCGCTTTCCGGTCCTGTGGCGCGATCATCACGGTGTGTGTGTCGAACAGCAACTTTGCACTGGCTTGCTCATCATTCCCAAGTTCCATGCGTTCGCCATCCTTTAGCAGCACTGCCGGAAGGCCGTCTCGTTGGATGAAACGCCCGACACGTGCCGTAAGGGTGATGATTTTGCCTTCCGTGCGTTCATCATGGATGAAGACGTCGCGGGCCAGACCATCGTCGAATTTCTCGCCGATCAGCATTGTCATTCCCTCAACGACGTCAATGAACACATTGTCCTGAAGCATGACGCTGGGAATGCTGTTACGGACCTTGAATTGAACCTGCTTGTAAACGCCAAAGCTCATCGGCAGTAATACAGTGGAATTCAACACCAGCAGGATGGTCAGCAGGATGCCAAGACTGACTGGCGCACGCGCCAGTTGCAGCGCACTCCTGCCGCTTGCCTGCATAACAAGAAGTTCCCTGTCAGCAACGGCGCGGTGAAATACCCATGTGACGGCCACAAAGGCTCCAATCGGCACTGCAATCGTCAGCCAGAGTGGGATCACCGTGACTGACATCAGCAGGAATTCGGAAATCGGGGCGCCGCGGTTGATCACCACTTCGAGGAGGCGGATCGTCTGGAACAACCACATGATGCCGACAAGTGTGATCGACACCATAATGGTGGTTCGCAACATCTGCGCAAAAAGGTAGCGGTCGAATTGCATGTTGGCCCCTTGAGACTCTGCTCGCATGATTACCATATGGAATCCGGAAAAAGCAAAAGCTATGACGTGTCATCCCGACTGACAGGGTGAATGTGATCCCCGCATTGTGACGCCATGTTGACAGTTTGGTTTGACGGGCCGGTTTGACAGGATTATGGCAAAGCTGTTTTATCAGACGCACCGTGGCCGACTTTCAGGTTTCACTGCGGAAAATTTTTAGACAGGACGATTATATGGCATCCAAACTTGATCTTTCCTTTTCTTCGACCATTCCAGATGGCGGGCAAACGGTTATATGCCTTGTCGCCGAAGGAGGCACCCTGTTGCCGACCCTCGACAAGGCTGTGGCAGCGGCTGTCATTTCTGCCATGTCCGCCGCCCAGTTCACCGGCGAAGTGAATAAATCGCTGACGCTGTTTCTTGAGGCAGGTGTTTTCGTGCTTGTCGGCACCGGCGCTGGGGTGGAGGCAGGAAGCGCGGCAGAGGAAATCGGCGGCCGGGTCTTTTCCGCTGTTGACGGGCTTGAGACGAAGCGTGCATGCCTGCCGGATCAAGGACTTAGCGATGAGGTGATGGCTGACATGCTCATGGGCATGATGTCCGCCGCCTATCATTTTGAGAATTATTTCACCGAGACGGCAAAGCGCGAAAAGACCGTTCAGGTCACAATCGTGTCGGCCACTCTTGACGAAGTTCACCCGGCCGTCAGTGATCGGATGGGCCTGATGAAGGGCGTTGAAATGGCCCGAAACCTTGTCTTCGAGCCGCCCAACACGCTGTTCCCGGTTGAATTTGCCTCACGCTGTATGGTGCTTGAGGCACTTGGCGTTGAGGTGTCGGTCCTCGATGAAGAGGCGATGGCGGAGCTTGGCATGGGTGCCCTGCTTGGTGTTGGCCAGGGAAGCCGGCGCGAATCTCGGCTTGTAATTATGAACTGGCGCGGCGGTGCGGACGAAAATCCGTTGGCGCTTGTCGGCAAGGGGGTCACTTTCGATACCGGCGGTATCTCTCTGAAGCCCGCCAAGGGCATGGAAGACATGAAATTCGACATGGGCGGTGCCGCCGCCGTCACGGGCACGATGATGGCGATTGCGTCGCGCAAGGTGGCGCGCAATGTCGTCGGTGTGATCGGACTTGTCGAGAATATGCCCGATGGCAACGCGCAGCGACCGGGTGATGTCGTGACTTCGATGGCTGGCAAGACAATCGAGGTGATCAACACCGACGCCGAAGGCAGGCTGGTGCTGGCGGATGCACTGCATTACACGCAGACGCGTTTCAAGCCGCAGGCGATGGTTGATCTGGCAACCTTGACCGGAGCGATAATCGTCGCGCTTGGCAAGGAATATGGCGGGATGTTCAGCAACAGCGATGGTCTGTCCGACCAGCTGTCGATGGCTGGAGAGGCAACGCTTGAACCTGTCTGGCGCATGCCGCTTGGCAAGGCCTATCACCAGCAGCTCAAATCCCATATCGCCGATATGAAGAACATCGGTGGTCCGGCGGGTGGATCGATTACGGCCGCTTGTTTCCTTGAAAGGTTTGTTACCAACACGCCTTGGGCGCATCTCGATATCGCTGGCAAGGCGTGGGCCGACAAGGCGACGAAGACCGTACCGAAAGGTGGCACCGGCTTTGGTGTCAGGTTGCTCAGCAGGCTGGTGGATGACTGGCAGCCGGTTGATACCGTCACAGATGACAGTTGAAGACAGCGGCGGAACGACGTGCAAAGGGACAACGTGCAAACGGAAAGCTTGCAAAGGGACATAGAGCATGCCGCAGGTTGATTTCTATCACCTGACACAATCTGAGCTTTCGGACGCGCTTGTCATGTTGATCGAAAAGTCACGCCAGGCTGGGCGCAAGGCGTTGGTTCACTGTCCGAGGCCCGCCGCCGAGGCGATTGACGATGATCTCTGGACAATGAAGCCGGACTCCTGGCTGCCTCACGGACTTGATGAAGGCGATGGCGCTTCGCATGCGGTGGCATGGATTGTGTCAACCGGAACGGCCAACCCGATTGCGGCCGAGTTTCTGTTCCTTCTGCATGGTGCGGAGCGGGAGGACATGGCTGGTTTCGAGAGGGTCTTCAACCTGTTTGACGGGCGCTCCGAGGCGCAGGTCGAACAGGCCCGCTCGCAGTGGCAGACATGGCGCGGCATGGCGGGGCTGGAGATGCGATATTTCGCCCAGGATGATGCGGGAAAATGGGAACAGTGCGCCTGATGCGTGCCTGACACTTGCCTGAGTACCATCCCCCGACCCCACAGCGGTCTCGAACAGGCTTTTGTCCTTGTAACCGTGTGCGTCTCGCCCTATTAAGGCGGCGTCCGTGCAGGGTCCCAACATCCCTGCATTCACCAGTTTAACGCTGTTCAATCCAGTCAAAGGGAAAACCATGGCCCTCGAAAGAACCTTCTCCATCATCAAGCCGGATGCCACGCGGCGTAACGTCACCGGCCAGATCAACGCCCGTCTCGAGGCTGCCGGCCTCCGCATTGTCGCCCAGAAGCGCAAGCAGTTGAGCCAGGCCGAAGCGCAGGCGTTTTACGCCGTTCACAAGGAACGCCCGTTCTATAATGACCTTGTTGCCTTCATGACCTCGGGTCCGGTTGTGCTGCAGGTTCTTGAAGGCGAGAACGCCATTGCCAAGAACCGCGAAGTAATGGGCGCCACCAACCCGGCCGAAGCCGCCGAAGGCACAATCCGCAAGGATTTTGCTGAATCCATCGAAGCCAATTCGGTGCATGGCTCGGACGCGCCGGAGACCGCCGCCGATGAGATCGCCTTCTTCTTCTCGGGAATTGAAATCACTGGCTAACCAGTACCTGCTGACGGCCATTGGCTGATTGGCCTGAGCTGATAAAAAAGCAGTCTAAAAACAAAAACGGCGGCACCTTGGTGCCGCCGTTTTTGTGTATTGCGACTATAACCCTAAAGCAGGGTGGCAGCCATGATGACCAGCGTCAGAATAATCAGAACGATGGCAATCTTCGAGGCATTCATAAAGCCGTGATAGAAATTCAGATGAGCTTGATCCTGCTTGTCAAAATCGTTGGTGTCCATGTGATAAAGGCTCCCCCGCCACGTCTCAAATCAACGATTTGTTATGACGTAGCGTCGTCGTGAAATCAATATCTAGATTGCGCATGTTCACCGGCCATGTGGCATCAGGGCCAGATCACCGCCGGCCGCAGAATGCCGGCGATGGATTCATCGGCTTTGCCGAGCGCCTGCTTACCCTTTTGCCAGCGCGGCGCACCATCGACAATTTGCAGCCCCCCCATGGCAAGCGCCATGATAACAAAGGGATACAGAGCGTGCTCCAGCCTGAGAACGCGTTCTGCCAGCCCTGGTTCCGTTTCATCAGCGGCGATTGTCAGCGCGGCTTGCAGAAGAACGGGGCCGTCATCCAGAAGCGGCGTGACGAGATGCACAGTGGCACCGTGCCTGGCACGTCCATCGGCAAGCGCGCGGGCATGCGTGTCCAGTCCTTTCAGATCGGGAAGAAGCGACGGGTGGATGTTGATGATCCGGTTCGTGAACCTGTTAACGAAAGCGGCTGACAGAATTGCCATGTAGCCGGCAAGCAGGACCCAGTCGGCGCCAGCTGCCTCGATCGTATCTGCCAGCGCCGTCTCATGCGCTGATTTATCGGCAAAGTCACGGCGTTCAACAAGCTGTGTTGGCAGGCCGCGCGCGGCGGCGCTGTCCAGCCCGTCGCAGGGTGTGTTTGCCGCCACCAGCACGATCCGGGCGTCATTCGGAATGCCCGGAATGACCTCGGCAAGGCGCAGCATATTGCTGCCCCGGCCGGAAATCAGAATGGCGATTCGCATCATGAGGCGGTGGGCCAGCTGTCCATCGAGACGAATTTGACCGCCGGACCCGCGCCGCGCATTGCCAGATCACCGGCGATCCAGGCCGCTGGCTCGCCATTATCATGCAGGGCAGCGAGACAGTTTTCGGCGTCCGGGGCAGAGACAAAAATCAACATGCCGATGCCGCAGTTAAAGGTGCGGGCCAGTTCCAGAGAACGCACCCCGCCGGCGTGCGCCAGCCATTCAAAGACCGGTGGCAGGCGCCAGCTGGCGCAATCCAGACGAAACGCCAGATCATCGCCGTAAATCCTTGGTGGATTTTCGACAAGGCCGCCGCCGGTAACATGGCAAATGCCGGTAACAGTGCCATGTGCGTGCGCGGCGCGCGCGGCATGGTGATAGATTCGGGTTGGGGCAAGGAGCGCCTCGCCAAGGCTGCCTTCGATGCCTTCGATGCCTTCGATGTTATCGTCAAGGCTGACGCCGGCAAGATCGATGATCTTGCGGACCAGCGAGAACCCGTTCGAATGAACGCCGGATGAGGGAAGGGCGATTACAACATCGCCTGCTGCCGGCGTGTCGCGCGACAGCAATGTGCCGCGTTCCGCCGCGCCGACGGCGAACCCGGCAAGGTCGAATCCGCCCCCGGGATAGACGCCCGGCATTTCCGCTGTTTCGCCTCCGATCAGGGCTGCCTCGCATTCCACACAGCCATCGGCGATGCCGGCGATTACCTCGGCGGCGATGGCGCGATCAAGCTTACCAGTAGCAAAATAGTCAAGGAAGAACAGTGGTATCGCGCCTTGGGCGATGATGTCATTGACGCACATCGCCACCAGGTCGATGCCAAGGCCGCGATAGCTGCCGATGGCGCGGGCAAGTTCTAGTTTCGTGCCGACGCCATCAGTGGCGGCAACAAGAATGGGGTCTTCAAAGCCGGCGGCGCGTATATCGAATAAACCGCCAAACCCACCCAGCGCGACGTCTGCTCCGGGCCGGCGTGTTCGCCCTGCATCGGGCGCGATATCCCGGATGAGAGCGTCGCCGGCGTCAATGTCGACCCCGGCATCGCGATAACTGAGTGAATTCCGTACCGGCGATTTGTCCGACATGCTGGCAAGCCCACGGCGTAATGGTGTATTAGTGAAATGAACCTTCATCATACCGTTTCGATATCATGCGTATAGCCCCATTCTGCCCATCATTGTCATTGCTGCTCCGGTGCCTTTGCGCCGGGTTGCTGGCCCGATTGTTCGTTGCCGTGCCGCTTGTCGTGTTTCCGGGTGTGACGATCAAAACGGCACAGGCCTTTGAGCAATGCCCGGCGCCGCAATTCGGTGTGGAAGCCATTGCCATCGACCGCTCCGAGGCGACGGCGGAGGAGGCGCAGAGCCTCGGCATCCAACAGGCGGCGCGGATCGGCTTTCAACGTGTGCTGCTGAGGCTGCTTCGCGACAACGCGGCGGCGTCGGCCTTCATCGAGGGACATGAACCTGACCAGTTTGTCGATTTTTATCACATCGCCAGGGAGAACAGCCTCGAGGGGCGCTATATCGCCGAGCTGGATTATTGTTTTCAAGCTCAGCAACTGCGGGCCGCCATGCGTGCGGCGGACCTTCAATGGGCCGAGTTGATCAGCCCCAAAATTCTGGTGCTGCCGGTTTGGCTGGCACCGGATGGAGCGCGCGCGTGGCAGGCCGACAATGCGTGGCTTGCCGGCTGGCGGGACGCTGTGGCAAAGGCTGATGGTCTGGTCGATTTCACTCTGTTGGCGCCAACCATCGTGAATGAGCGGAGCCTTCGCGCCGAGGATATTGTCGCTGCCGACCCGGCAACCCTGCGGCGTGCCGCGACGGTGGCGGGCGCCGAGCAGATCATGCTGGTGATCGCGCAGCTTGATTATGTGGGATCGAAACAGGTGCTGACGGTTGATGGCACGCTGTTTACGGACAAGGCGGAGGAGCTTACGGTTCTGGCGAATATGGTTGATCGCCCGGTCTTTGACAATCTGGATGTGCAGCTTGACTATGCCCGCATGTACATTCTGGGCGAGCTTGAGACCGGCTGGCACCGCGCCAACATCATTCAGGGTGGCGAGGCGCGTGAAATCACGGTGGAAGTTCCTGTGGCCAATCTCCGGGACTGGGCGGCGCGTCTTGACGCCTTTGCCTTGCTGGCCGTGATCGACAGCTATGTGG
>CAJWDO010000032.1 GCA_913031555.1 uncultured Alphaproteobacteria bacterium
GGCAGAGCGCTCGTTCTTTCCGACCGTCACACACCACGGCGCTCTTGCGCGCAGGCGACATCCAAGCTGTACATTGTGATGGAGAACTGCTCCGGCGGAGACCTGGCCTCGCTCATCAAACGGTACCGGCAACAGGTCCGTGCGTGAAGGTTGACGTTTCGTGATACGCTTCGGGCTGTCTTGACCGGGCGCGGATGCGAATGGCAGGGAAAGCACCTGGACGAGCTTCGCGTGACGATCAACAGCGATGTCGCCCTCTATATCCTGAACCATAAACGTGATGCCATCAGCGCAATGGAAGAGCGGTTCGGGATGCGGATCATGATCCTGGCCGGTGACAGGTTGATCGCGACCGAGCATGAGGCCGAGCGGGTAGGCTTTCAGGGCAATAACAACCGCAAACCGGCAAAGCCGGTCAAAAAGGAAGCCGCGCCGGCCGAAAGCTCCGACGAGGAGACACCGGACAGTCCGGAGGAGGAAACCGGCGAGGATGAGCAGCCGAAACGGCGCAAGCGTGGCCGTCGCGGTGGGCGGCGGCGGCGGCGGCGCGGCGGTGAGGCCGATGATAACGCGGTCGAGGCAGCGTCAGCGGATGATGGTGCTGATGTGCCCGCCAATGATGATCAGCCGGATACCGATGCCAAGTCCGACGCAGCAGCTGAAGACGGCGACAGCGGTTCCGAGACCAAGACACGCGGCAAGTCGCGTGGCAGATCACGTGGCCGTCGGAAGGCAGATGCCGTGGCGATTGAAGATGGTGCCGGCGAGAGCGCTGACGCCGCGCCCGTAGAAACAGCTGAGGCGGGTGAAACCGAGGCCGGATCCGAAGCTCAACCGAAGCGGCGGACCCGCAAGAAAGCCGCCAGAACCGCTGAAACACCAGATGTGGATGCGCCTGCCGAAGACAGCGGCGATAACGCAACCGGCGCGCCGGAATCCGTGAAAGAGGCACCGGCGAAGAAAAAGACCACGCGTGCAAAGGCCACGAAGTCAGCTGGAACAACCAAGAAGAAAGCTGCCAAGAAGACTGTCAAGAAGGCCGCAAAGGCAAAATCATCCGACGACGCACCGGCAGCCGAGCCACCGGCATCGGGTGGCGGTGATGATAGCGACAGCGCCGCGTCACGCGCGCCGATCAGTTCGGCCCCGCAGGATGTTGTCGAGGTTGGCCAGAACGACCCGTCGACAAAGCGAAAAGGTTGGTGGAACCGCGGCTGACGCCACCGCACCGCCTATCGCGATGCCAGAAACTTCGGAAGCCAGTCGTTGATCCTGCGACTGGCTTCTTTCATGTCCCGGGTGCTGCCGGCAAAGGACAGCCTCAGATGCCGGTGCCCCTGTTGCTGGTCGAAATCAACCCCCGGCGTGCAGGCGACATGCGCCTCGTGAAGCATGGCCTCGGCCAACCTGACCGAATCCGGCCCATTCGGACCCGGCGTCTTCGTGCCAAGATTGCTGATATCGGCATAGAGGTAGAAGGCGCCGTCAGACGGCGCGAGATTGCCAAGAAATTCATCGGGCAGCTCGCGGATCAGGACATCGCGGTTCTCGCGGTACCGGTCGACATGGCGATCAAGGGACGGATAATCATCGAAAGCAGCCATTGCTCCGGCCTGCATCGGACGCGGCGGCCCGATATAGAGATTCTGTGCCAGCCGCTCAACCGTCTCCAGCAGGTCCGGCGGGAAAATCGCCCAGCCGACACGCCAACCTGTCATACAGTAATATTTCGAGAATGAATTGACGATGATGGCGCTGTCGCTGAAGGACAGCGCAGTTGCGGGGCGGGCACCGAAAGTCAGCCCGTGATAGATCTCGTCCATGATCAGGCGAACGCCGTTGCGATCACACCATTCGCAGATGGATTTTACCTCTTCATCCGACATCACGACTCCTGTCGGATTGGCCGGACTGGCAAGCAGGATACCGTCCGGCAGCGGCGCGTCACCGGCCGTCAGTGCCTCAAGGTCGGGAACCCAGCCTTCCTCGGCGCGGGCCGGCAGCAACATCGGTTCGATCCCCAGCGCCAACATCAGATTGCGATAGGCCGGATAGCCCGGCGTCGCCAGCGCGATACGATCACCTCGATCAAAAGCGGCGAGAAAAGCCAGCGCGAAGCCAAGCGATGATCCGGGGGTGATCACGATCTGGTCCGGGTCGGCGGCAACACCATAGAAATCGCCATAATGCGCGGCGATACGCCGGCGCAGCGCGGTCTCGCCGAATGCCAGTGAATATCCATGTGTCGAGGTTTTTGCCAGCGCACTTGTCAGTGCGCGGTTCACCGCCTCGGGTGGCGGCGATGATGGCTGGCCGACTTCGAGATGAACCACATTCGTGCCCGCCGCCTCAAGTTGGCTCGACGCGTTCATCACAGCCATGGCGAGAAAGGCGGGAACCGAATTCGTCGAGGTCGTTTTCAACGGCATGAAATGACAATCCATACTAGCCATACTAGTGCGAAATCACGGTTGCGTGATATCAGATAAGCCGTCAAAGCGCCACAAATGTGCGATAGTAACAACAATTATCTGGATCGCAGGACGGGGTATCCAATGCTCAGCCTCTTCAAAACTGGTCGATTAAGCGCCCAATTATGCGCCATCGCTCTGGTGACAGCCGGTTTTGCGGCCGGTTTTGCAACCTTTGTCAGCGTACCGGCATCGGCGGGAATGATCAGGGATACCGAGATCGAGGCAGGCCTGCGGGAATTGTTGCAACCACTTGAGGTGGCGGCAGGATACGCCCCGGGCAGCGTTGATGTGCGGGTTATACTCGACCCCAGCTACAATGCCTTCGTCGCCGGCAAGCGGTTGATCTATTTCCATTCGGGACTGATCGTCGAATCGACATCATCACTCGAGACAATCGGCGTGATGGCGCACGAGCTTGGCCACATCAAGGAAGGTCATGTTCAACGCATCAGCGATGACCTGAAGCAGGCAAGCGGTGCCGCCGCCCTGGCCACGGTGGCGGCCATCGCCATTGCCGCTGGCGGTGGCGGCGATGCGGCTGCCGGTGTGCTGATCGGCGGCAATGACCACGCAACACGCGGCTTTCTGGCCTCGCGCCGCCGTGCCGAGGCGGTGGCCGATGAAATCGGTCTGCAATTGCTTGAGAAGACCGAGCTTTCCGCCGTTGGACTGCGCGACCTGATGCAGCGCCTGGCCCGCCAACGAAGCCTTCCCGAAAGCCGCCAGTCACCCTATTACTCGACGCACCCCGGCGCGGCAGAACGGCTACAGACCTTTCAGGATCACCTGAACCAGTCACCGCACAGTGACAACGCGCCCCCACTGACGGCGGAAGAGCTGTTCGCGCGCATCAGGGCGAAGATGATCGCCTGGACCGAATCCCCGCTGCGGGTGAAATCAACGGAAGCGAACAAGGCCCCGAACGAGGCCATCGGCACCTATATGCGCGCCATCGCCGATTATCGCCGCGGCGATTTGCGCACGGCGCTGTCCCTCATGGACACGCTCATAGCCAACCGGCCGGGCGATGCGTATTTCCATGAATTCAGGGGTGACATCCTGTTCGCGCTGGCCCAACCGGACGAAGCCGCCATGGCCTATGAAAGGGCGCTGGACCTGCGCCCCGTCAGCGCGCTGATCCAGATCAATCTCGGGCGGGCGCTGATCGCCAGCGGCGGTGCGACCAATCTTTGGCGGGCCATCACCGCCCTTGAGTCAGCGCATGACAACGAGGCCAAATGGGCGTTCCTGCATCGTCAATATGGCATCGCGCTTGGCAAATCCGGGCGTATTGCCGAGGCCGACCTTGCCCTCGCCAACGAGGCGATCCTTCTGAATGACGGGCCACGCGCCGCACGGCTCGCACGCCGTGTCATGGCCGTGGACGGGCTGGATCCGGTGCTGCACCGCCGCGCCAGCGACATCGTGTTCCGCTACAGCACCACTCAGGAATAGGAAAGCACCCTTGCCGCTAGGCAAAGCCGTCGGCGATTGGTATATCTTGCCGCAACATCGCAACAGGAGCCACAGCATCATGATCCGCAATCTTGCCAGCCGCAATCTTGCCAGATTGACCGCCTGCCTCATGGCGGCGCTGTGCGTCACCATCTGGGCCAGCCTGCCGGCCACCGCGGACATCAAGGATGCCGACCGCGCGACACTCGACAAGATGATTGGCGACTATATACGTGCCAATCCAGAGGTGGTCCGCGAGGCCCTTCTCTCGCTTGCCGAGCGCGAGACTGCCGAGCGCCGTAAGCAGGCGATGGTCATCCTGAAAAATGATGACGGTGATCCGTTTTTCGGCAATCCCGAGGCCAGTTTCGTAATCTACGAATTCAGCGATTACAATTGCGGCTACTGCAAGCGGGTTTTCACGACATTGCAGGATTTGATTGCCGAAGACGATGATATCAAGCTGGTAGTCAAGGAATTTCCGATCCTGAGTGAATCCTCGTTGCTGGCGGCACAGGCCGGTATCGCGGCGCAGGCCCAGGGCGTATTTGAAGAATTCCACGTCGCCATGATGACCGCGCGTGGCGGCGTCTCGATGGACAGCATTATGACGGCGGCACAATCGGCCGGTGCCGATCTTGACCGGCTACAAGCCGATATGAGCAGCCCCGCAGTTCAAGCCATCATCTCGCGCACCCGCGCCGCCGCACAGCAGCTGGAGATTTCCGGAACGCCGGGACTGGTGATCGGCCGCCAGATTATTCCCGGGGCAATCGACCTAGGCCAGATGCGCGAAATCATCGCCGCCGAACGCGCTGCGGACAGCTGAGCGATCTCGTAGGCACAACAGGATTTTCAACATGACGGCATCGCTAAATATAATGGCCATCAACGGGCCGAACCTGAATATGCTCGGCACCCGCGAGCCTGACATCTATGGTGCTGACACGTTGGCCGACATGGAAGCAAAATGCCGGGCCATCTGCGAGGCGGAAGCGGCCACGCTCGACTGGATACAGTCCAATGGTGAGGCCGAGATCGTTACCACCATCCAGCAGGCTGTCGGCAGGGCAGACTGGATTGTCATCAACGCCGCGGCACTGACCCATACATCTGTGGCATTGCGCGATGCGTTGGCGCTTTTCCCGGGGCAAAAAATCGAAGTTCATCTTTCCAATGTTCACAAGCGCGAGACCTTCCGGCATCATTCGATGATCTCGGCGGTGGTCGATGGTGTTGTTCTCGGTTTTGGTCCCATGTCATATGTCATGGCGATCCGGGGTATTCTGGAAATGGCTAGGGAGGCCGAATAAATGGCAAAGGGGCCAAAGACATCGGGCACGGGCGATACAGCGCTCGTCAAGGCATTGGCGGACATTCTGGACGAGGCCGGTCTTGCCGAACTCGAATATGAAACGGCCGACCTGTCGGTGAGGCTGTCCCGCGTTACCGGCGCAGCCAGCCCGGCGCCGGCCGTGGCACCGATTGCCGCCCCGGCGTTGGCTGCCGCCGCACCGGCCAGCACATCTGCCAGCGCATCTGCCAGCACACCGGCAGAGGATATGGCATCCCATCCGGGAGCCGTCGCCTCACCGATGGTTGGCACCGTCTATGTGGCGGCGGAGCCTGACGCGCCGGCTTTTGTCGCTGTTGGTGATACCGTCAAGAAAGGCCAGACAGTGCTGATCGTCGAGGCGATGAAGGTGATGAACCCGATCACCGCGCCAACAGATGGCAAGATCACACAGATCATGGTGCAGAATGGTCAGCCGGTTGAATTCGGCGAAGTGCTGGTCGTTATCGAGTGATGTTCAAAAAGATTCTCATAGCCAACCGGGGTGATGTGGCTTTGCGCGTTCTTCGCGCCTGTCAGGAACTGAAAATCCCGAACGTCGTTGTGCATTCGACGGCGGATGCTGATTCGATGCCGGTTCGCCTTGCCGATGAATCCGTCTGCATCGGCCCACCTTCAAGTACCGATTCCTATCTCAATGTCGCCTCGATCATCACGGCGGCCGGGATTACCGGCGCTGATGCCGTGCATCCCGGGGTCGGCTTTCTTGCCGAAAATGCCGATTTCGCCGAGATTGTCGCGGCGCACGGGCTGACCTTCATCGGGCCGGAGCCACGCCATATCCGGTCGATGGGCGACAAGGTCGAGGCGAAGATCACGGCCGCCGATGCCAGTCTACCGCTGGTTCCCGGATCGCCCGGCGCGGTGCCCACGATTGACGAGGCACGGCGCGTCGGTGCCGATGTCGGATACCCGTTGCTGGTCAAGGCAGCTTCAGGCGGTGGTGGCCGCGGCATGAAAGTCGCCGAGACCGAGGCGGGTCTCGCCGAGGCATTCAGCTCGGCCCGCTCCGAAGCCAAAGCCGCCTTTGGCGATGACACTGTCTATCTGGAACGCTATCTCGGCCAACCGCGCCATATCGAGGTTCAGGTGATCGCCGACAGCCACGGCAATGTGGTGCATCTTGGCGAACGCGAATGTTCGATCCAGCGACGTCACCAGAAACTTTTCGAGGAAGCCCCCTCGCCGGTCCTGAGTGCCGAACAGCGGGCAGAAATCGGCAGCATCGCGGCGGACGCCACCCGGCGCATGGGCTATCTTGGCGTCGGCACGATGGAATTCCTGTATGAAAATGGTGAGTTCTTTTTCATCGAGATGAATACGCGTCTGCAGGTTGAACATCCGATCACCGAGGCGGTCACCGGCGTGGACCTTGTCCGCGAGCAGATCAGGATCGCCGCCGGCATGCCGCTGTCCTTTACCCAGGATGAAGTGAAATTCACTGGCCATGCCATCGAATGCCGGATCAATGCCGAACATCCCGAGACCTTCATGCCGACACCGGGGCGAATCACCGCCTATCACGCTGCCGGTGGCCCGGGTGTCCGCGTTGATTCCTGTCTTTATGCCGGCTATTCCGTGCCGCCCTATTACGACAGTCTGATTGCCAAACTTATTGTCTATGGCGATGACCGCGCGCATTGCCTGTCCCGGTTGAAGCGGGCGTTGCAGGAGTTCGTTGTCGAGCCGATCCCGACAACACTTGCCCTGCATGAGAGGCTGGTCGACGCGCCGGCGGTAATTGACGGAAGTTACAATATCCGCTGGCTTGAAGAGCATTTCCTGAATGACGGTGACGCCTGACGATTTCGCCTGACGATTTCGGCGGACCCGCCCACGACAGAGGGGAATGACCATGACCGAGCGCTTCGCCTATTCACCCGAAACGCTGATCAAGGCCTATTCGCTCGGCGTCTTTCCAATGGCCGACAGCGCCGACAGCCGCGAGATCAAATTCTATGATCCCGATGTGCGGGCTCTGATCCCACTGGTCTGGCAGACGGGCGCACGTCACGAATTCCATCTTCCACGGCGTCTTGCCCGCACGGTGCGCCAGCGGCGTTTCACGGTTACCATCGACCGCGACTTCCCGGCCGTAATCGATGAATGCGCCGCGCTTGGGGATGGGAGGAGTGAAACCTGGATCAACCGCGACATCAGACAGCTCTATATCGCGCTTCATCGCCTTGGCTTTGCGCATTCGATCGAGGTGTGGCGAGATGAGACACTTGTCGGCGGGCTATATGGCGTGTCTCTTCGTGCCGCCTTTTTCGGTGAATCGATGTTTTCACGCCAGGCTGACGCTTCGAAAGTGGCGCTTGTTCATCTGGTGGCACGGCTTCGTGCCGGCGGCTTCCAACTTCTCGACGCGCAATTCACCAATGATCACCTGCGCCAGTTCGGCATTCATGAGATCAGCCGCGATCAATTCCAGCAGCGTCTCCAGAGGGCGCTTGGCACCGCCGCCGACCTGCAACTGGAAACATCAAGCGACGACCTTGTCGCCCGGATGCTGGACTCGGCGCAGCCAGGATAGCCGGCGCGATTGACCACCCCGCCTTGCCCGGCCATTCAATCAGATTTGCAGCTGAGAAGTGTCAGGTCGTAAACCGGGTGTTCCATCGCCGACACGGCGGGGCTGGAGGCAAACATCCAGCCGGTGAAGACCGGGCGCGACGGCTTGCTGCGGTCGTGACCATTATCCACAACTTCGAGATAGGCCGCGTCCTCCGGCGTCTCTTCCGGTGGATGGTAGGCGCAACGGCGCACGGTCACGCTCAAGGTGCCGAAATCAACAGGTTCATCAATGGGAACGCGGAGAGTTGAAATCCGCGCGGTGATCTTGTCGAGGGCCTGGATCGTTGCCGTGCGGCCCTCTATCCAGCTGGCCCCGGCACCCCCGGACAAGCCAAACAAAGCCACCGCAAACAGCAGGATGCGACGGTCAGGACGGATCATTGCCCCCCGCAAAAACGGCCTTGCCAAGAAGATCGGTCAGGCTGACCGGATCGCGCGTGTCATAGATGATGTCGCCCGGCTGAAGCATGTCCTCGTCGGCGCCTGGCATCAATTCAAGATAGTTGCCGCCAAGCAGCGATGCGGCGGTGATTCGCGCACTGCTGTCGGCCGGAATCTGGATACGCTTGTCGAGCGACATGACGATTCGCGCGGCATAGGTGATCGGGTCGAGTTCCTGGCGCGTGATACGACCGACCTTGATGCCGGACAGACGGACATCGTCGCCAATCGACAACCCGCCGGTGCCACCAAACTCGGCCTCGATTTCATAGCCGTCACCGCCCTTTATATCTGCAGCCTCATAGGCCACCGACATGAACGCGATGGCGGTCAGGAGGACGACCGCACCCATGATGATCTCGAGCGTGTTTCTTTGCATCCTGGCCTCCTGTCAGCTGGTTTCGGCCGGCGACATTACCTCGTCCCTCAGACCGGGCTCCACGGTTCATAGTCGCCGGTCGCCGGTGCGCGCTTGCCGCCCTTCAGCACATGCCCGGCCGGGCGATGCGCAAATTTCGTGCCGGTCGTATTGGGCAAATGGTCCTGCTGCCAGTCATGGCGGCGATAACCACCTTCGGGTGGCGGGCTGTCCTCTGTATGGTGCAGCCAGCCATGCCAGTCGGCTGGAACCTTTGACGCCTCGACCATACCGTTATAGCGAACATAACGGCGTGGCGGCTTGCCCGGACGCGCCTTGCGTTCCTCGTAATAACGATTGCCAAACTCGTCGGTCCCTATGGACCGCGCCTTGAAATGAAGATGTAGTCTTGTGAAGATATCCATGATCTGGAAACTTTCTCGTGTGGCACCCGGGCGGCCCGCCCCATGTCCATGTCCATATCCCCGGTCAGGGTGGCCGCTGTTCACGTTTCAAAGGTAATATAGGCTCCCGCCATGCCCGTCGTCCAGTGGCAGCGGGACGGAATCAGCGCAATGCTGCGTCACGCCGTCACAGACAACGCACGAAACACCCCCCGATCCATAATCTCCAGACTATGGCAAGGCAATTTTTAGCCAAAATGACAAATTTGTGGCTTGTTCCCACAGCGCAACATCATGTAGCTTTGGGTAGTCGGTGCCACAAAATATTGTGATTTGATTCGCCGGCGCCCAAAAAAAGTAATCGAAAACAACCACTAACCATTTTCCTTAAGATGGTTCGAAAATAGAGATTCTAAGAGGCCATATAGATGCAGTTCACAAGACGTTTCACGACTTCCGGGGCCGCCCCCTTCGGCGCACTTGATTTCCGTTTTGCCTCAAGCGAGATCCGCAACCCTGATGGCACCGTCGTTTTCCAGGCGGAGAATGTCGAGGTGCCGGTGCAGTTTTCGCAAGTGGCGACAGACATTATGGCGCAGAAATATTTCCGCAAGGCCGGAATCCCCGCGAAACTGAAACGTGTCGAGGAAAGCTCGGTGCCGTCCTGGCTGTGGCGCTCGGTTCCCGATGACGCCGCGCTTGCCAAACTTCCGGAAGATGAACGATTTACCGGCGAAACCTCCACAAAGCAGGTTTTCAACCGGCTTGCCGGCACCTGGACCTATTGGGGCTGGAAGGGTGGTTATTTCACCGCCGAGGAAGATGCGCGCGTCTATTACGACGAGATGTGCCACATGCTGGCCGCGCAGATGGCCGCGCCGAATTCACCGCAGTGGTTCAACACCGGCCTGCACTGGGCCTATGGCATCGACGGCCCAAGCCAGGGACATTTCTATGTCGATTTCGAGACTGGCAAGCTGACCCGTTCTGCCAGCGCCTATGAGCATCCGCAGCCGCATGCCTGTTTCATCCAGTCGGTGAATGACGATCTGGTGAATGAAGGCGGCATTATGGATCTGTGGGTCCGCGAGGCACGGCTGTTCAAATACGGGTCCGGCACCGGATCGAACTTCAGCCGCCTCCGCGGTGAAGGCGAGAGCCTGTCGGGCGGCGGCAAATCCTCGGGGCTGATGAGCTTCCTGCGGATTGGCGACCGTGCCGCCGGGGCCATCAAATCGGGCGGCACGACCCGCCGCGCGGCCAAGATGGTGACAGTGGATGTCGACCATCCGGATATCGAGAAATATGTCGACTGGAAAGTGGTCGAAGAGCAGAAGGTAGCTGCCCTTGTCGCCGGATCGAAACTGGCCCAACGCCATATGGGCGAGGTCATGGTGGCCTGTCAGGACGAAACCCTCGATGGTGAAGACCGATTCGACCCACGCAAGAACAAGGCGCTGAAAAAGGCCATTTTTGCGGCCCGCGCCGTGATGATCCCTGAAAACTATGTCCAGCGGGTGATCCAGTTTGCGCGCCAGGGCTATACCGAAATCGAATTCAAGACCTATGACACCGACTGGGATTCCGAAGCCTATCTGACCGTTGCCGGCCAGAACTCGAACAACTCGGTCCGGGTCAGCAACGAATACCTGCAGGCCGTCCTCGACAAGGGCGATTGGGAGTTGATCCAGCGCCGCGACAATGGTGTCGCCAAGCGGATCAAGGCTGCCGATTTGTGGGAGAAGATCGCCTACGCCGCGTGGGCCTGCGCCGATCCGGGGCTGCAATATGACAGCACTATCAATGAATGGCACACCTGTCCCGAAGGCGGCCGGATAAATGCTTCCAACCCCTGCTCAGAATACATGTTCCTTGACGACACGGCCTGTAACCTTGCATCACTGAACCTGATGCAGTTCCGGCACGCGGATGGCACATTCGACATCCCGGCCTTTGAACATGCCTGCCGGTTCTGGACCCTGACGCTTGAGATTTCCGTGCTGATGGCACAGTTCCCGTCACGCGAGATTGCCCAGCTTTCCTATGAGTACCGGACACTCGGCCTCGGCTTTGCCAATATCGGCGGCCTGCTGATGGCGCAGGGTCATTCCTATGACAGCGATGAAGGCCGGGCAATCTGTGCGGCGATCACTGCGCTGATGACGGGTGTGTCCTATGCCACATCGGCCGAAATCGCCAGCGAAGTTGGTGCCTTTCCACAATATAACAAGAACAAAAAACACATGTTGCGGGTGATCAAGAATCACATCATTGCGTTCGTATGGGTCAGATTCCAGATCGAACAATGCTTCGCCAATCTTGGCATCCCATCGGTACCGGCCTGGTGTACCACCGCTGCCCTTGCGTTCACCATCCATCGTGCGGTACGTGTGGGGGAGGTGAAGCTTCCAACGTCCCACTCGAACCGCTTCAAGGTTTCCCGTGTGATAATAAAAAGCAGAAAAATAATGAAGAAGTCAAACGGCAATATGCAGCCATTTCTGATCGTGCTATGACAGCGTTTTTATTTATTGTTTTTCTAATTTATCCAGGTCTCACAGTAAGAATATTTCGTGTCATGCGATGTAG
>CAJWDO010000033.1 GCA_913031555.1 uncultured Alphaproteobacteria bacterium
TATGACAGTTCGGCGCGCCGCCATACAAGCTTTGCCAGTGTCTGGATTTTCCCTGTTGTTGATGATGATATCGAGATCGAGATCGAGGACAAGGATTTGCGCGTTGACACCTACCGTGCCTCGGGTGCCGGTGGACAGCATGTCAACAAGACGGATTCGGCGATCCGGATCACCCATATCCCCACCAACATCGTCGTGCAGTGCCAGAATGACCGCTCGCAGCACCGCAACCGCGCAACCGCGCTTAACATGCTGAAGGCCCGCCTTTACGAGCTTGAGCTTCAGAAGCGGGAAGAGGCGGCAAATGACGCGGCCTCGTCAAAGACGGACATTGGCTGGGGTAACCAGATCAGGTCCTATGTGCTGCATCCCTACCAGATGGTGAAGGACCTTCGCACCAGTGTTGAAAAGGGCAATGCCGGGGCGGTTCTTGACGGCGATCTTGATGAATTCGTCGAGGCCAGCCTGGCGGCACGTGTCGGCACACAGCGCGAGGGCTGACACAGGAACTGACACAGGCACTGACACAGGGAAGGGACGCTAGAGCGTCCGCACGCGCGTCAGAACCTCTTCGGCATGACCTGCCACCTTCACCTTCGGCCAGACCTCGACAATGGTTCCGGAGCCATCGATGAGAAAACTGGCCCGCTGGATTCCCATATAGGTCCGGCCATACATCGATTTCTCGACCCAGACGCCGAATTGTTCGCAGATATCCGTTGCGTCATCAGCGCCCAATTCGCATGTCAGGCCGTGTTTGGCCCGGAATTTGCCCTGCTTTGCTGCGGTGTCCTTTGAAATGCCGATCACCTCGCAACCTGCCGCCGTGAAGTCCGCCATAAGGCCCGAAAAGGCGACAGCCTCTTTCGTGCACCCACTGGTATCGGCGCGTGGAAAGAAGAATACGACCACATTTCTGCCGGCCTTGTCTGTCATGGAGAATGATCCGGTATCTGTCGAAATGGTAAAAGAAGGTACTTTGATGCCTGTTTCCAGCATAATGGTCATCTCCCTCTGTCCGGGGTCTTTAATCGGAGCCGACATGTTCTGTATCTGGCTGGGTCGCGGTATGTATTTCTTAGATGGGTTTGCTTTCAATGATCGCAAGACAGTCTTCGCACGACATGATACAAACACGCCGGTGAACGGGCGCTGACAGGGCCGGTATGGTGCAAGAGGAACAGCCGAAAAAGACCCGGGCAAAGCCGCCTTATCGCGTGATGCGGTTTGTGCTGCTGGGCCTGCTGGTGGCCGTTCTGGCCGGTGTTGCCGCGCCGTTTGTCTATATTTCGAACGCCGGCGGCCTTGCCGGCCTGATGCAGGTCGAACTGAGCAAGCGCCTTGGCGGCGCTCCGGTTGCGGTTGGTGATGTCGGTTTCGAGGTGCAACTGCCATCTTTCCACCTGACCGTTCACGCATCCAACGTCGATATAGCCCTCGATGGCAATTCGCTGATCGTGCCGCAGGCAAGTGTTGTGCTTACCCCGCGGGCGTTGCTGACATGGGCACCGTCCGACATTGTTCTGACAGGGCTTGATCTCGACCTGGCGCTGGATATGGACAATTGGCGTACGTCACCGCTTGGCGTGATGGCGGCAACAGTCGCCGCGCCAGCTGCCGGGGGGGAGGGTGTCGCCGAGTCGGGACGACAGATCACCATTGCTTCGGCAGGGATCACGCTGCGCGATCCGGCCGGGCAGGCTGACCCCGTACGGTTTGAAAATATCGAGTTTGAATTTGCCACGGCGGCGGATGGGACCTTTATCGGCCTTGTCGAGGGTGAGCGCCTGATCGACGGCGCGTCGGCCGGTCTCGTCTCGGTATCCGCCATTGGTGATTTGATCCAAAAGGATTTTCGGATCGACGTTAAACTTGATGAGTTCATCACCAGCGGGCTACCGGCGATGTCGCCTCAAATTCCGGCTGTGCTCGCCGATGCGGGCCGCCTTTCCGGCGCTGCCAACCTGTCGGTCAGTGCCGGTGTGCTGGATGCGGCAGACATGGATATCGTTGCTGTAGAGGGTCGTTTGGACCTTACAGTCGTCGGACTTCCCTTGTTTGAATACGGCACGGGATCGGTCGTGATGGGTTATAACCACGCTGCCGGTGAGTTGTCGGTGGCGCAGGGTGAGCTTGTTTTGACTGACGGCCGGACAATATCCCTGTCCGGTGATCTTCGTGGTCTTCGCGAAGACGTGCCACAGCTTGGCCTCCGCCTTCGTGGCAACCGGTGGCCGATCACACAGATCTATGAAGACTGGCCCGCCGGACTGGCACCGGGTATGCGCACCGCGCTGATGGAGCGGGCAACCGGCGGTCGGCTTGAGAATTTCGAGCTTGAGATTGGTGGTGGGTTCGAGCGGTCCGGTGCCGCGCTGGAAATTGTGCAGCTTGATCTGAGGTCGGCTGTGCGCGGTGTGCTTGTTGATGTCGGGGCGCAGCAATATGAACGGCTGACCGGTATCGCCGACGGCAATATCGAACTGCGCCTTGGTGCGCGCGGCATTGTTGAGGCGCTTACCCTGTCGGTCGGGGTCAGTGACGGCAGTCTGAAGATTGTTGATCGCGACACGCCGCTGCCGCTTAGCCGCATTCAGGTGAGTGCGGCACTACAGGGTAACAGGTTCGGGCTTGAGGATGTCAGCCTGACCCTTGCCGATGGTGGCAGTGTCGGTGTGACCGGCAAGGTGTTTCTTGGCGAGGCATGGGCCATTTTGGGAACCGACCTGAAAATCGTGGCAAGCGCCATCGATATCGGCAGCTTTCACGCCATCTGGCCTGAATGGCTTGTCAGCAAGACCAGAGCCTGGGTCGGGCAGAAAATGCCTCAGGGACGTGTCGAGGATATCCGGCTAGAGGTGGTCAGTGACTTCACCGGCGAGCGACCACGGATTTCGCGCCTTGACGGGACGGTGACGATGCGCGACGCGCACCTTGAGTTGAGTTCGAAACTGCCGGCCTTCACCAATATTGATGGCCGTCTGAGCATTGCCGACAACAGGGGTGAGATCATCCTCACCGAAGGCCGTGTGCAGGGGCTTGAGCTGTCGACAGGCAAGGTGGAAATCATTCCTGTCGTTGGCGGCAAGCCGGCGATGGGAAGTACCGACCTTCGCTTCTCAGGGAATGTCGGCGAGGTGATCCGCGTTGCGTCGCGTTTTGGTCTTGGTGGCAAAGGCAGGGACTTGACGGAAATCAAAGCTGTTGGCCAGAGCGAACTGTCTGTCAGGACAAGCTTTCCGGTGCGCCGCAAGCTGAAACCACAGGATATCAACTTTGCGGTCGAGGGCAGTGTTAGCAACGCTACCTTCACCAATCTGCCGCTTGGCGCGGACGCGCGGGACGCCAATCTCAGTTTTACTGTCGACCGATCACAATTCCAGATTCGCGGTGATGCCACCCTGTTTGGCCTTCGGTCAAAGTTGAACTATCACCGCGGTGGCGCCGCCGGTGAAGGGTGGGCGACACTCGGTGTGTCGACCGTCGACAGCGACCTCTCGCGGGTTCGTGAGGTCGCGGTGACGCTTGGTTATGGTGGCGGGGCCGGTGTGGACCTGAATGCCATTAACATGTCCGGGCGAGCCAATGTTGATCTTCGTGCGCGGTTCCCGGCAAGTGGTACCCCGCAACGTACCGAAGTCGAGGTCGAGACGGACATCATCGTGCAGAATGGCAATTTTGCAGGGCTGCCGCTTGTCGGTATGGCGCAGGACGCCGAACTGGTGATGCATCTGTCGCGGGCCAGGACCGAAATTTCCGGCACCGCCGCAGTGTTTGGCGCCCCGGTGGATTTCGTTGTCACGAATGACCGCGACAGGGATTTATTGCAGGTCAAGGCAGATGCGCCGAATGCCTCTGGTTTTGCCACCCTTGCCTCACGCCTGTCAGGTCTGAAGATTGGTGGCGCTCTTGGCGGCCATATTGAGTTGGCGACCGGCAGTGATCTGACCGATTTTGAAATCGATCTTGCGCTTGATCTGAATGATGCCTCGATCGATGTGCCGGCGCTGGCATGGGTCAAGCTGCCGGCCGAACAAGGTCGCTTGACAACCCGGTTGATCCTGCGCGATGCCAAGCTTGTCTCGATTGAGGATATCGACCTTGCGGCCGGTAGTCTTGAAGCCTCCGGACGCGTTGATTTCGGGCAACGCGGCGATGGCAGCTTCGGGCTGACACAGGCGGTGTTTGAACGGCTGACCTGGCCCGGCAATGATATCAGCACGATGACGCTCTCGCGGGACGAGAGTGAAAGTTGGGTGATCGAGGCCGAGGCGGCGCAGATCGATCTGGTTCCGCTGCGTCGCAACCGCGGTATTGGCGAGGGGCGGCCAGTCAGCTTTGACATCCTTGCCGATCAGATTTTCGTTGGTGACGGTATTTCGCTGAGTGGTCATCTGAGTGGCAACAAGGCCGGCGGTGGTGGTGGCGAGGCGTCGTTCTCTGGCAATCTCATCTATAACAAGAAGCCGCTGATCAACGAGAGCGAACTCCAGCTGAGCTTTGGCAAGGGCGGTGATTTCGTAAATGGTGTTGGCGTCATAGGCGGTGCCGAGACGACACTGACCTATACGGCACTTGACGGCAAGGTACCCGAACTGACGCTTGCCTCGGGAAATGGTGGTGGCACGCTCAAGGGTCTGCGGGTGACCGACACCATCCGATCCGGCGAGATGTTCCTGAAAACCCGTTTTATCGATGGCTACGAAAATTTTGACACGAATATCCGCATCACCAACTTCTCTGTTACCGAGGCGCCAGCCGCTGTTCGTGCCTTCTCGGTATTGGCACCGATCGGGCTGTATAACCTTGTCGAAGGTGAGGGCACCGGCTTTGCCTGGGGTGAAGCCATGATCGAGAAGCGCGGTAGCGAGGTGGTGCTCAGACAGGTAACCGGCCGTGGGCAGGCGGTGTCGGTGGCCTTTGTCGGCAAATATGACAGGTCGACCCGCGAGGTCGATGTAAGCGGTAATCTGGTGCCTGCCAGTTTCCTCAGTCAGATTATCGGGGTGATACCGCTTGTTGGGGAAATTCTGACCGGGGTCGACAAGGCCGGCCTCTTTGTCACGCAATTCCGGGTTCAGGGCGATGTTGACGACCCCGACACTTCGGTGACCCCGGCATCAATCGTGCCGGGACTGCTTCGCGACCTGTTCAGCCCGTCCTGGATACGGCGCGAAGGCGAACGCATTCTTGGGCCGCAGCCCAACAGCACCACAGACAGCTAGACAAACGACGCAGCGTCAGGACAGCACAAGCAGCGCGTGGCGTTTCTTGCCAGCCGAAATCTTGGCGCGGCCGTCGCTGAAATCGGCGCTCGTCAGCAAATGCTCCTCGTCGGTTATCGAGACATCATTCAGACGCGCCCCACCGCCGCGGATCAGACGCCGTGCCTCGCCGTTGGATTTGGCAAAGCCGACCTTGACCAATGCGGTGATCATGCCCATCCCGCTGGCCTCCTCATTGGAAACCGTTTGTTGTGGCAGGCCTTCGCTGATACCCGCTCCGGCAAAGGTCTGTTGCGCTGTTTCCATGGTGGCGCGCGCAGCATCAGCGCCATGGCACAGCGTGGTAGCCTCATTGGCAAGGATGATCTTCGCCTCGTTGATCTCGGCGCCTTCAAGCACGCCAAGCCGAGCCACTTCACCCATTGGAAGTTCGGTGAATAGGGCCAGGAAGCGCGCCACATCGGCGTCCTCGGTGTTGCGCCAGAACTGCCAGAAGTCGAATGTGGACAGCCTGTCCTCGTTCAGCCAGATGGCGCCATCGGCCGATTTGCCCATCTTGGCACCGGACGCCGTGGTGATGAGGGGCGACGTCAGACCGTAGATTTCCTGGCTGTCGACGCGGCGCGTCAGATCGATGCCGCTGACGATATTACCCCATTGGTCGGACCCGCCCATCTGCAACAGGCACCCATAGCGGCGGCGCAACTCCAAAAAATCATATGCCTGAAGAATGGCATAGTTGAATTCGAGGAAGGATAGTGGCTGCTCGCGCTCAAGGCGCAGCTTCACCGAATCCATGGCCAGCATTCTGTTGACCGAAAAATGCGGCCCGAAATCGCGCAGGAAGCGAATATAGGCCAGATCGTCCAGCCAGGAGGCGTTGTCGACCATGATGGCGTCGGTTGGCCCATCACCAAAGGTCAGATATTTCTTGAAGACCTGGAAAATGCCCTGCTTGTTCTGTTCGATGTCATGCTCGGACAGCAGCGGCCGCGCCGTGTCCTTGCCGGATGGATCGCCGACCTTGGTAGTGCCACCACCCATCAGCACAATGGGCTTGTGGCCGGTCTTCTGCAGCGCGCGAAGCATCATGATCTGGACAAGCGAGCCGACATGCAGGCTGTCCGCTGTGCAGTCAAATCCGATATAGGCCGGGATGACCTGCTGCGTTGCCCGGTCATCCAGACCTTCGATATTGGTCGCCTGGTGGATGTAACCACGTTCTGAGAACAGCGTTATGAGCTCTGAGCGATGTGTCATCTATCGTCTCCCCGCTGCCTAGAAAAGTGACGGCTCAGGGGGCTTTGGCAGTGCCTCGTCAAGGTAGGCGGACACATGCTCGATCAGCGGGTCGAGATGGTCGGTGAAAAAATGGTTCGCGCCGGGAATGACGTCGACCTTGATTTCGACACCCTTCTGGATTGAAAGCCGCTCTACAAGCTTGTGCACCGTTTCCGGTGGTACAGCCGTGTCCTGCTCGCCATGGACGATGAGACCCGACGCCGGACAGGGGGCAAGAAAGGTAAAGTCGTGCGTGGCCGCCGGCGGGGTGACGGCTATAAAGCCTTGAATTTCGGGGCGGCGCATCATCAGTTGCATGCCAATCCACGACCCGAAGGAAAAGCCGGCTATCCAGCATTGGCTCGATGCCGGTTTCTGTGACTGCAGCCAGTCCATCGCCGTGGCCGCGTCGGACAACTCACCATCGCCGCTGTCGTAGGTCCCTTGGCTTCTGCCAACACCGCGGAAATTGAAACGCATGACGGCAAAACCGCGCGCCTGGAAATGCTGATACAGCGCGTAGGTCACGCGGTTGTTCATGGTGCCGCCTCTGTCGGGCTCGGGATGCAGGATCAGGGCGGTTGGCGCGTCAGGGGCCTCGGCCGGCATATACCGGCATTCAAGGCGCCCCTCGGGTCCGTTGATAATGACCTCGGGCATGTTAATACGTTACCTTGTGATTTTATGAATCCGGCTTATATCTTAAACAGAGCGGCAGGCCAACCCGGCTTGCACAGTACGGTGCTGTTTTACAGGTATCAACCAAATCCGACCATGGAGTCCGGAGCCATATTCGCAAAGCTGAACCGCGACCTTACCGCAATTCTCGAGCGTGACCCCGCTGCCGGTGGCCGGCTGGCGGCGATGTTCCTGTATCCAAGCTTCCAGGTGATGCTGGCCTACCGGATCGCCAACCCCCTGTGGCGTGCCAGGGTAAATTTTCCCGCGCGCTTCATCATGCAGTTCGCGCGCTGGTTCACCGGCATTGAGATTCATCCCGGTGCCACCATCGGCTGTGGATTTTTTGTCGATCACGGTTCCGGCGTGGTGATTGGCGAAACAGCGGTCATCGGTCGCAACGTCACCCTGTATCAGGGCGTGACACTTGGCGGTGTCCTGCCGGCGGTCGATGCCGAAGCGCAGCGATCAATCAAACGACATCCGACGCTTGAGGATGACGTAATCGTTGGGTCGGGAGCCCAAATCCTAGGCGACCTGACTGTTCAACAGGGTGCCCGTGTTGGTGGCAATTCGGTTGTGACCCGCGATGTGCCGGCAGGGGCCACCGTTGTCGGCGTGCCGGCGCGCCAGCTGGCGGCAAAACGCGCGCCGGATGCCGATGAACGTCCCTTTGCCGCCTATGCCGTTTCCAACCCGGATGAGGTTGATCCCCGCGCCCGTACTATCGAGGCGCTTGTCGCCGAGGTGCAGAGCCTGCGGGCCCGCCTGAATGACATGGAAGACCGGCTGTCGCCGACCAAGCTTCATGACGAAGCTGGCAAAGAGGCGATATCCGATCAGGATGGACTCGATTTGCCAAAGCGCGAGAGCTGAGCCGTCCCCATGTCGCGCCAGCCGCAACTTTATTTCGACAACAATGCCACGGCGCCCCTTCGTCCCGAAGCCATGGACGCCATGTGGAAGGCGATGGGACCGCCGTCGAACCCGTCCTCGGTGCATGGCTATGGCCGCGCGGCGCGGATGGCGGTTGAGGCGTCGCGGGCCGAGGTGGCGATGCTGGCCGGATGCCGCAGTGCCGATGTGGTCTTCACCAGCGGCGGCACCGAGGCGAACAACCTGGTGCTGTCGATCTTCGATCATATCATCACCAGCGCGGTGGAACATGACTCCGTCCTTCGCGCGGCGCCTGACGCCACCATCATCGGCGTGGACGGAGAGGGTCGTATAAACCTCGATCACCTTCGCGATGTTCTTGCATCACTTCCCGATGACATGCACGGCAGAACGCTGGTCTCGGTGATGTATGCCAACAACGAAACCGGTGTGATCCAGCCCATTGCCGAGATGGTGGCGCTGGCCCGTGATGCCGGTGTGGCAACGCATAGCGATATGGTGCAGATGCTTGGCAAGCAGCATCTGGATTTTGCGGCCTCCGGCCTCGATTATGCCAGCCTGTCGGCGCACAAGATCGGCGGGCCGACAGGTGTTGGGGCGTTGCTTGTCAGGCCCGGACTGCGCATGACAAGCCTGCTTCGCGGCGGGGGGCAGGAACAGGGACGCCGTTCAGGAACCGAGAATGTCCTCGGCATCGTCGGTTTTGGCGCGGCCGCGCAGGCCGCCTTTGATGATGTGGCGCATTACCGGACCATGGCGGAATGGCGGAACCGGTTGGAGTCACGGCTGATCGAGGAGCGCAATGATGTGCGTCTGTTCGGGGCGGCGGCCGACCGAATTTCCAACACCGCCTGTCTTGCGGTGAATGAGAAAAGCGCCGAGACACTGGTGATGACGCTTGATCTTGCCGGTGTCGCGATCAGTGCCGGTTCGGCCTGTTCGTCCGGCAAGGTTCATGAAAGTCATGTTCTGAAGGCCATGGACGCTGGCGAGGATGCCAGCCGGGCCATCCGGATTTCAGGGGGCTGGAACACCAGCGAGGCGGATTTCGAAAGGCTTGCGGAACTGTTGCTTGCCTTGTAAAAGCGGTGTTGCCTTGCAGGGTGATTTGCCCACGCTTGCAGGTGCCGTCCAACACAGGCCCGAAACAGGACCAACATAGCGCATTATCAATCAGCGCAATATGACATCGCAAATGAAGAACTGGAGTTTGTAGCACCATGCCGACGATTATTTTTACCACTCCTGATAGCAAGGAACATAACGTCGAGGTTGATGAGGGCGTTACCGTAATGGAAGCCGGTCGCGATGCCGGGCTTGGCCTTGAAGGAACCTGCGGCGGCTGCCTGTCATGCGCGACATGCCATGTCATCGTCGACCCGGACTGGTATGCAAAGACCGGTGGCCCAAGCGAGGATGAAGAGGATATGCTCGACCTTGCCTTTGGCCTGTCGGACACCTCGCGGCTGGGATGCCAGATCGCCATGTCACCTGAACTGGACGGTCTTCGTCTCGCTGTTCCAGAGGATTTCTAGCGGAGACTTCCGGCTCGGGGGCTTAGAGAAAGACACGGATCATGACCACCACAGCGCCTGTATCAGTGACAGATTCGCATGACGCTGCGGTCAACTCGCTTGGTTTCGCCAAGCCACCTTCCGAAACGCGGGTCGTTGTCGCGATGTCGGGCGGGGTTGATTCCTCGGTCACAGCGGCGTTGCTTCACGAGCAGGGCTATGACGTTGTCGGCATTACCTTGCAGCTCTATGACCACGGTGTGGCCATTCAGGCGAAGGGCGCTTGCTGTGCCGGCGCCGACATCCATGATGCCCGCAGCGTCGCCGGACGCCTTGGCATTCCGCATTACGTTCTTGACTATGAAAGCCGCTTTGCCGATCAGGTGATGCAGGATTTCGCCGACAGCTATCTTCGCGGTGAAACGCCGATCCCCTGTGTGCGCTGCAATCAGACCGTGAAATTCACCGACCTTCTGACAACAGCGCGTGACCTTGGTGCCGACTGTCTTGCCACGGGTCACTATGTTCGCCGGTTCGATGGTGGTGGCGGGGCTGAATTACATCGCGGCAGTGACCCCGGCAAGGACCAGAGCTATTTCCTGTTCGCCACAACACCTGAGCAGCTTGATTATCTGCGCTTCCCGCTTGGCGGTATGAACAAGGATGAAACACGCGAACTGGCGCACCGGTTCGGGCTTGCCATTGCCGACAAGCCGGACAGCCAGGATATCTGTTTCGTGCCGAACGGACGTTATGGTGATGTTGTGCGGCGGCTGCGCCCCGGCGCGGTCGAGTCCGGCGAGATCGTGCATCTCGACGGGACCGTTCTTGGCCGGCATGACGGCGTCATCGACTATACCATCGGCCAGCGGCGCGGCCTTGGCATTGGCGGCCGCAAGGATGCCGATGAATCAGAAGGCCCACTCTATGTTGTGGCCATCGATGCCATCCGGCACCGTGTGATTGTCGGGCCGCAGAGTGCGCTTGCCTGCCATGAAGTCTGGTTGTCCGAGGTCAGCTGGGTTTCTCGCGAAGGTGCGCCAAAGGCAGGGACGTCGGTGCTGGCGCGGCTTCGCAACACGGCACCGGCATTGCCGGCAACAATGAGCGGTGTTACGGGTGACCGGGTGACAATCCGTCTTGATGAGCCGCAGTTCGGTATTGCCGCCGGGCAGGCCGCGGTGCTTTACGACCCTTTCCATCCTGATCGGGTGTTTGGCGGTGGCTGGATTGCCGAGGCGCCATCGGCCGCGCTTGCCTGAGATCTGTCAATAGATCCTTATCACTGATACCGTCTAATTGTTCCGGGCAGATAATTCGGAGGACGATGATGGTTAACTCACAGTCACCGGCAGAGTTTCCGCTGCTGATCAAAAGCCTGCTTCGCACGCCGTTGCAGATCGCGCCGGATGTCGAGATCGTGAGTGACGGGCTGGCCCGCTACAGCTATCGCGATCTTGAAGGGCGGTTGCAACGCTTTGGCGCCGGACTGGCTTCGCAGGGCGTAAGGCAGGGTGATGTTGTCGCGGTGATGGATTGGGACACGCACCGCTACTTTGAGGCATTTTTTGGGTTGCCGATGCTTGGTGCCGTCCTTCACACGATCAATGTCAGGCTGGCGCCGGCGCAGATTGCCTACACCATCGACCATGCCGAGGATGATATCATTCTCGTCCCTGCCGACTTCCTGCCATTGCTTGAAGAGGTGATGAAGCTTGTTAACCGCAAGGTGCGTCTGATCCTGCTTCGTGATGACCCGCGGGAGATACCTAATACACCATTCGATTTCAT
>CAJWDO010000034.1 GCA_913031555.1 uncultured Alphaproteobacteria bacterium
TGCTGCTGCCGACAGCCGCCCGATCGCCAAGCTGTTCAACGACATGACCCGCGAGCGCTATGGCATCCATGCGCCGGACCATGATTTTTCACAGGCATACGACCTCGTGCGGATCATGGAAATTGCGTTGAACAATTCCGATCTGGACCTGTCCGACAGCTCACTTGCCGCCGACCGCACCGCCATCCGCGATGCGATCGCCAGCGTTGAGGGCTATGAAGGCCTGGCATCGGGTCCGATCAGCTTCTGCGCGGCTCCGACCCCGCAGTGCCGTGACGGCAACCGGACGGCTGTTCTGATTGGTTACACCAAGGGTGGTGAGGACTTCGAAACCGAGGTGATCGCCCGTGTGACCATGGAGCCCGATTTCGGTCTCGACTAAGATCTCAAACAGCATGGCCGGGGGGATTCCTTCCCCGGCCATCATTCTGTTTCGGTTTTTCAATTTACCGCCTCTAGACGAACCCGGGGGAACAGCTCGATATGTTATTTCTATCGCGTATTGCTGACCTGATCGAAGCGCTGGCCCAACGCCACAGGCTGTTGCCTTGGCTGCTTGCCTACGCGCTGCTTCTGACCCTGCCCTTCATCCTGTCGACCCTTTTCAATGACTATCTGATCGACCTTGCGAACAGGGCCTGCCTGTTCATTATGCTGGCCGTCGGGTTGAACATCGTGAAAGGCTTCTGTGGCCAGGTTACAGTCGGCCATATCGGTCTCTATGCCATCGGGGCGGTGACCTCGGCCGTGCTGTCACTTGAACCTGGTGGCTTTGGCGGCGCGCTTGGATTTGGCCTGTCGGTCTGGGTGTCGATCCCGATTGCGGTGATCGTGACCGCCTTTGCCGGCTTGATTGTCGGCCTGCCTTCGGTACGGCTTGAAGGTGCCTATCTTGCGCTGGCGACGCTTGGGCTCGGGGAGTCGGTCCGAATCTTCATCGCTGTGACACCGGCACTTGGCTCCAGCACGGGCCTGATGATGATCCCGGCGCCAAGCATCGGCAGCTTCGTCTTCGACAGTTTCACAAGCTACTACTATCTGGTGATGACCGCCGCCGTGGTCGGGATCTATTTTTCCTTTGCGATCCTCCGTTCGGCAACCGGCCGCGCCTTCCAGGCAATCCGCGAAGACACCATCGCCGCCTCGGTGAACGGCATCAATGTGATGAAATACAAGCTTCTCGCCTTTGTCCTCAGCGCCATCTATGCCGGGCTTGCCGGGGCGCTGTTCGCGCATATGCCACCCGGTTATCTCCACCACAATAATTTCACGGTCATCGAGATGGTAACGTTGCTGCTGATGGTGGTTCTTGGCGGAATTGGTAATGTCTGGGGCGGGGTCATCGGTGCCATCGTGGTGACCATTGCCTATGACCAGACAAAGGATCTGGTGGTCTATTTCATGGACCGGCCAATCGTGATCCAGCCGCTTGTATTCGGACTTTCTATGGTGTTGCTGGTGCTGTTCATGCCGCGCGGTATTGGTGGCTGGTTCGAGGGTGTCCGGCGGAACCGCAGATTCATTCAGAGAAGCGAGGAGAAGTTGGGTGACGCTGCTAGAAACTCGTAACCTGAGCAAGAGCTTTGGTGGCCTGCAGGCTATCGACAAGGTCAGCCTTAAGGTTGAGCAAAATACAATCCATGGCCTGATCGGGCCGAATGGATCGGGCAAATCGACCTTCTTCAACCTGCTTACAGGCGTCTATCAACCTGATGACGGAAGCCATATAAACTTTGACGGTGTCAATATCACCAACAGTCCGGCACATGCAATCGCCGGACTGGGGCTGGCCAGAACCTTCCAGTTGCTGCGGCTCTATGGCGAGCTGAGTGTTCTTGACAATGTCATGGTCGGTTATCACCCGCACACCAAATACGGGCCACTCGCGCCGCTCTTCAATGGCGCCGCGGTGCGACGCCAGGACAAGGCCGTCAAGGAAGAGATGGAAGAACTTCTCGAATTTATCGGTCTTGCCGATCATGCCGAGATTCCGGCTGCCGAGCTTTCCGGCGGTCAGCGCCGCCTGCTGGCACTTGGCCGGGCTATCGCGATGCGACCGAAAATGCTGCTTCTCGACGAGCCGGGGGCCGGTCTGTCACCAGTCAATGTCGATAGTCTGATGTCCACCATCATGACGCTGAAGGAACGCTACAATCTGACAATCGTTGTCGTCGAGCATATCCTGAAAGTGGTGATGACGACCTGTGATACGATCAGCGTTCTTGATCACGGTCAGAAGATTTCCGAAGGCACACCCGAATTCGTGAAGAATGACCCGGCTGTTGTCGAGGCCTATCTTGGCCGTGAAATGGCGGATGAGGATATCAGGGCGGCGATGGACGCCTGACGGGAGGGTGCGTGACCAGATGGAAGGCGCGGCTGCCGGCATCAGGTGGGAGACGAAGGACAGGACGCTTGTTCTGACGATTGACCGCCAGGACAGCCGCAACGCACTGGACCCGGACGCGCATCACCAACTCGCCAGTCTGTTTGACAGTTTTGCCGACAGTGACGCGCATCTTGTGGCGATTATCACCGGTGCTGGCGACAGGGCGTTCTGTGCGGGTTCCGATCTGAAGGTGCAGGCCGGGCTGGACAGGGCAAATCTGCCGTCCACCGGATTTGCCGGGCTGGCGGAGCGTTTTGATCTGACCAAGCCGGTGATCGCCGCGGTGAATGGCGATGCCATCGGTGGCGGGATGGAGATCGTGCTTGCCTGCGATCTGTGCGTCGCCGTACCGTCCGCGAGATTTGCCCTGCCGGAGCCACGCGTCGGACTGGCGGCAAGCGGTGGATTGCATCGTTTGGCGCGGCAATTACCGCTGAAACAGGCGATGGAGGTCGCGCTGACAGGCCGCATGTTCAGTGCCGCAGAGGCAGCCAAGACAGGCGTCGTCAACCAGATTGCGGCACCGGCAGATGGGCCTTGTGCAGCGCTTTCCAAAGCTTTGGAGATGGCCGAGATGATTTGCCAGGGCGCGCCACTGGCGGTGCAGGCGACCAAGGAGATGATGATGGGTGGCCTCGACCTTCCCGATCTCGCGGCCGCCTATTCGGCAAGCTATCCAACATTTGAAGCGATGTTGAAAAGTGATGATGCTGCCGAGGGACGCGCTGCATTTTTGCAGAAACGAAAGCCCCGCTGGCAAGGCAGATAACCCCAATCAGCACAGAGGGCCGGGAGAGGACACCGAAGCGATGGCAGACCGGGTGGAAACGCTGAAAACAAGTATTGCGACCGTGTCGATAGCTGGTGACTTCCGCGAGAAACTGGCGGCAATCGCGCGCGCTGGCTATACCGGCATCGAGATTTTCGAGCAGGATTTTATCGCCTTTGACGGCACGCCGGTCGATGTCGGCTGGCTGGTTGGTGACTATGGTCTGGAGATCATGCTGTTCCAGCCATTCCGTGATTTCGAGGGACTGCCCGAGCCTTATCGGAGCCGCGCCTTTGACCGGGCCGAGCGTAAGTTCGACCTGATGAACAGCATGGGTTGTGACCTTGTTCTTGTATGTTCCAATATCGCGGCGGCGGCGCTTGGCGGCATTGACCGGGCGGCGGATGATTTTGCCGAGCTTGGTGAGCGGGCGAAAAAGCGCGGCATCAGGATCGGTTTCGAGGCGCTTGCCTGGGGTCGCCACATCAATGACCATCGTGATGCCTGGGAGGTTGTGCGACGCGCCGATCACAGCCATGTCGGGTTGATCCTCGACAGTTTTCATACGCTGAGCCGTAGCATCGACCCGCAAACCATCCGCGCCATCCCGGGCGACAAGATTTTCTTCGTGCAGCTTGCCGACGCTCCGAAGATCGATATGGATTTGTTCTACTGGTCGCGGCATTTCCGCAACATGCCCGGCGAGGGCGACCTTCCGGTTGTGGAGTTCATGCGTGCCGTTGCCGCCACCGGCTATGATGGGCCGCTCTCGCTGGAGATATTCAATGACCAGTTCCGTGGCGGCAGCCCGGTGGAGATTGCGCGGGATGGCCATCGCTCGCTGATCGGGTTGATGGATGATGTGCGGCGGAGCGAGCCCGACATTCGCCTGCCGGTTCCGGACATCCCGCCGCGTGCGCACTGTCATGGTGTCGAGTTCATCGAGTTCACGACAAGCGAGGAAGAGGCCGCCGATCTTGCTGCCTTCCTGGCGGTTATGGGCTTCACCCATGCTGGCAACCATGTGTCAAAGCAGGTGGCGCATTGGCGGCAGAATGACATCAATATTCTGATCAACACTGAGGAATCTGGATTCGCCCATTCCGCCTATCAGGCGCACGGTACTTCGGTCTGCGATATAGCGCTTCGCGTTGATGACGCGTCACGAACGGTCGAGCGGGCGCGGATGCTTGGCGCTGAGACGGTAACGACGCCGGCTGGCGAGGGGGAGCTGTCGATCCCTGCGATTCGGGGGGTTGGCGACGGCATGATGAGGTTCATCGGCATCAGGAGCGACCTTGCCGCATTGTGGGAGATTGACTTCGTGCTGGTCGAGGAGGCGGGCGATTGCACCGGCGTTGGACTGCGGCGGGTGGACCATCTCGCGCAGACGATGAAATATGAGGAAATGTTGACCTGGACGCTGTTCTACACCTCCATCCTGGAGGCTGCGAAGGTGCCGATGGTTGATGTTGTCGACCCTGGCGGGCTGGTGCGAAGCCGGGCCATCCAGAATGACAATGGCGATTTGCGCGTCACACTGAACGGCGCCGAGAACCAGAATACACTTGCCGGCCATTTCATCGACCGGACATATGGCGCCTCTGTGCAGCATATAGCCTTTGCCTGCGATGATATTTTCACCACCGCGGAGGCGCTTGCCGCGCGCGGGTTCCAGGTGCTGGCCATGTCGGCGAACTATTATGACGATCTTGGTGCGCGCTTCGGGCTTGAGGAGGCGTTCCTTGCCCGCATGCAGGCGTTGAATATCCTCTATGACGAGGATGAAAGGGGGCGTTATTTCCAGTTTTACAGCCGCCGGCGCAGCGGCGAGGTTTTCTTCGAATTTGTCCAGCGGCTGGATGGCTATGATGGCTATGGCGCCGCCAATGCCCCGTTCCGGATCAGCGCCCAGAAACGGGATTTGACCAGCTCGCCTTTTGCCGGCGTGGATGGTGGCGTGGATGCTGGCTGACACGCGCAGAGGGTCTGCGTGCGGCCTTATTTCGCGGTGAATTCCCGATAGGGCCGGGCCGTGTCGGGAAGATCACGCCGGATGAAATAATTCTCGTTCCGGAGCTGGCGCACCAATGCCGGCCACATCTCGACAAAGCCGGCAGCGATTGATGGCGAGGGCGTCGGCAGATCATGTTTGATCAACCTGTGAAGCGCTGGCAACGCATGGAACGGCACCTTCGGGAACATGTGATGTTCGACATGGTAGTTCATGTTCCAGTAGATGAATCGCGAGATCGGATTCATGTAGACAGTGCGCGAATTCAGCCGGTGATCGACGACATTGTCGGCAAGTCCGCCATGCTGCAGCATGCCGGTCATGACATGGTGCCAGGCGCCATAGAGGCGCGGCGTGCCGACAAGCAGGATCGGCACCCAGCTGCCAAGCGTGATAGCGGCGGCGATGGTTACGGCATAGATCAGCACCCAGATTCGCGCCACGCGAACAACCTTGGCATGGTCGATTTCAGGGATGAAACTGGCTTCCTGCGGGTCCAGCCTGCCGCTGGCGTTGAGGCACATCCGGCTGATTCCTGCCGGGACGTCGAGCAATCCCAGAAAATTGGCCATCCATTTCAGGAAAGTCGGTGGGCGCATCAGCTGAATTTCAGGATCACGGCCGACGATGATCGTGTCGGTATGGTGGCGCGCATGGCTCCACCGCCAGCTATAGGGATTTCTGATCATGCAGAAACAGGCAATCTGATAGATGACATCGTTCAGTCGCCGTGAATTGAAGGCGGTCTTGTGGCCGCACTCATGCCAGCGTGAGTCCATCGCCGAGCCATAGAGAACGCCATAGGCAAGAAAGGCCGGCACCGCCAGCCAGGATGGAAACAGCAACGCGCCGGCCGTCCCAAGCGCCACCATGGCTGCGAACAGGATGATGGTATCGCGAATGGCCGGGCCGTCGCGCCGTTGCATAAGCTGGGTCAGTTGCTTGCGCGGAATGTCGGTCTGGTACCATTTCGCACCGGCAAGGCCTGTGACCATGGCCTGTTCGCCGTCACGCCCCAAGAGCGAATATTCGCGTGTTCCGTCGGCCATGGCTGTCACATTCCACTTTTTGATCCTGAACACCGAAAGTCTAATGCTGACCTGCCGGGAAATTCAAGCGACGCCTTGGTCGCACCCGGCAGTCAGCGTTTTATTTGGTTTGAAGCCGCGTCTCAGGCCTTGCTGTCATAGACCAGCTTTGGCAGTGGCGGCGGTGGGGCATCCATATCGAAGCCGTGGATGTCGGCGACAATCTCCGACATTTCGGGCGGCATGTTCTGCATGATATGCGCCCACGCGGCGGCCGGGTCGTCACCCTCGAAGGTCAGGATGACAAAATCGCCATTCGGTGTTTCCTGAAGGAAGGTACGCTCATGGACACCGGCCTCTTCACGAAGCGCGTTGGTCTCGGCCTTGTTGGTGACGGTGAAATTCTCGATGACTTCTTTCCACCACTTTTCCTTCTTGCCCGGAAGGATAGGAACGGCCATTGCCAGCATTGCCATGTTGTGTCTCCTCTGAAAACGATCTTTGAAAATTGTAACATCAGATTAACACAGATCGATGGCAGTCCTTTGACAATTTGGTCGCACAGGCGTCCCAAACCGGGTCACTTGGCCCCGTCATCATCAAGCAGATTCCTGAAAGCCGAGAGGACCCGCCTTTGATCGACCTTCTGCACGGCCTTGACCGTGGCAATTTTGTCATTCGCAGTCCGGTCACTGCCCCCAAGAAGCTGTTTGAGAGCGCTTTCAGTGCCTGAACGGGCGCGTTGATCACGCTTCAGCCTCGCCAGCCGCCGCGGCGCTTCATCATTCTGATCGTCATTCTTGTCATCGGGCATTCCAAGCTCCCCTGAATGGAAATTTCGGGTTTCTTATTCTGGAATGATACGGCCCTGCGATAGCTTTCGGCAAACCTGTTTCTGTGATCTCATCCTCACGGGTGTCTGTTGTTCCCACAGGCGCACCCTCTCTATCCGGCAAAATCTCGCGGAATCGTGAAAAGTCTTTTGCAGAGTCCCAACTGGACGCGTCGATTTGCCTGCGACATTCTGTCATTGACCAGTTCGCCACCAGCTTCCGCTGACTAAAGGAAGGTTATTATGGATGACAAAATCTTTGCTTCGGCCCGCATGACCGCTACCCTTGATGACGATCAGGTGGCCTATGAGGCTATTCCGGCAGTCAATATATTCGACCGGGATCTTGATCTTTCACGGCCGACCAACGCCATTGTGCAGGGTGCGTCGCGCCCGCGAAGCCGCGTCAATCGATGGTGGATTACGACACCGCTGCTTGCGGCAGCCGGTTTTCTGCTGTTGGCCTGTCAGGGTGGCTACTAGCCGGCCGGGGCATTGTCGGTGCAACAGACGGTAATTCAGCCCGAAACGATTACTGGAAATCGTCCTGCTAGTTGGTCTATGCTGACGCAGAAGACAAGTTTCGCGGTATTGTGAACTTAATTTTTTGGGCGGTAGCAGCGGCATTCGCCGCCTTTCGTGTCGGTACCTCGGACGTCTTCATGCTTGGCGCTATCGAGGGGTTGATGGTGCTCATCGCCGCCTTTGTGGCGCATAAGACGCTCGACCTGATTTTTCCGCAAAAGCGCCCTCCCGTCGATCAATGATCATGTGCTGATGGTGCGTGGCCAGGAAGGCAGCGACAGCCATGCCGGAGATTGATTCCCTGAAGATGGTTGATTCCCCGAAGACTGTTGATTCCCTGAAGACAGAGGTCATTGAACGGTTTGGCACGCCCTGTGCGGTTGTCGATCTGGATGTTGTCGATCGCAATATCGCACATGTCCAGGCGTTGTGTGACAGGGCTGGTCGGGCAAACAGGCCACATATCAAGACACATAAATCACCTGTTCTGGCGCGCCGCCAGCTTGATGCCGGCGCTATCGGCATTACCTGCCAGAAGCTTGGCGAGGCCGAGGTCATGGCGAATGCCGGTATCGAGGACATTCTGATTGCCACCAATATCATCGGCGCAGCGCGGTCGGGCAGGCTGGCGGCTATGCAACGGCGCCTGCCATTGAAAATCTGTGCCGACAATCCGGTATCGCTTGCCGCCTATGCCGAGGCCGGGCGGGCGGCTGAACGACCTGTCCGTGTCCTGATCGAATGCGACACCGGGCAGAAGCGCGCCGGCGTCGAGACACCCGGCGAGGCGGTGGTACTGGCAAAGATCGTGCGGGACGATCCGGCGCTGGAGTTCGGCGGCTTGCTGTTCTATCCGCCGCTTGACGGGTGGAAGGCAACGCAGCGTTTTCTTGAGGAAGCGCGGGCCGGCCTTGCCGATCTTGGTCTGGCGCCGGACATCATCTCGACGGGGGGAACGCCGAACCTCGTCAATATGGACTATCTTGACGGTGCCACCGAACATCGTGCCGGCACCTGTATTTTCAATGACAGGATGATGATGGCCGCAGGCTTTGCCGATGTTGGGACATGTGCGCTGACGATATTCACCAGTGTGGTCAGCCGGGCCGGTGCCACACGCGGCATCCTTGATGCCGGGTCAAAGACATTCACCTCCGATACCGGCGGGCTGAACGGTTTCGGCCTGATCCTCGAACATCCGAAGGCCCGCATTCACAAGATGGCCGAGGAACACGGGTTTCTCGATTTGTCGGATTGCGAGGACAGGCCCGAAATCGGCGATATCCTGCGCATCATCCCGAACCATGTCTGCGTTGCGGTCAATATGGTCGACCAGCTTGTCGCGGTACGTGGCGGCAATATTGTCGATGTCCTGCCGGTGGCGGCCCGTGGGCGACTTGTCTGACGCATCGCCGGAAAGGATTGTAAGCCATGTCATCCATCAGGTTGCTTGCTATCGGCGAGGTGATGGCCGAGATCAGGTCGCAGGATGACGGTTTTGCCGTCGGCTTCGCCGGCGATACCTACAACACGGCCGTCTATGCCGCGCGCCGGCTTGGTGCGTCGGGGCAGGTCGGCTATGTGACGCGCATCGGCAGGGAACCGCTGTCGATGGCCCTTCTGGACCATGCCAGCGCCGAGGGGCTGGATGTCAGTCATGTTGCTCTTGATGCGTCGCGCAATATCGGCATCTACGCCGTTGCCACCGACGCGCATGGCGAGCGCAGCTTCTCTTACTGGCGGTCTGACTCGGCGGCGCGGCAGCTGTTGGCGGCTGAGGAAACGGCTCTGGTCATGCCACAGGCCGAGATTATCTATCTGTCCGGCATCACGTTGGCGATCCTGACGCCGGCGGCGCGAACGAGGATGTTTGAGATGCTTGCCGAGACCCGTGCCGTGCGCGGAACAAAGATTGCGTTCGACTCGAATTTCCGGCCGGCGCTGTGGGAGGATCACGCCACGGCGCGTGAAACCATGGACAGGATGTGGCAACTGACCGATATCGCCCTGCCCTCGATTGATGACGAGATGGCCCTGTACGCGCTCGACAGCGAGGCGGCGGCGATCGCCAAGTTCGCCGCGCGGGACTGGAAAGGCATTGCCATCAAACGCGGCGTTCGCGGCCCCATATCACCGCTGCTGGCTCCGGGCGAGCTTCCGGATTTTCCGCTGGCCACCAGGGTTGTTGATACCACTGCCGCCGGCGACAGCTTCAATGGCGGTTATCTTGCGGCGTTTCTGGACGGGGCGGACGAGGCCGAACGGCTGATAGCCGGGCACAGGCTGGCGGCCGAGGTTGTCGCCGCGCCGGGGGCGATCATCCCGCGTCGCTGAGAGTGCGGACCGATGTCGGCGCGGTCTCTCACATGAAGTCACGCCATTCTGCTTGAAATTGTGGCCGCTTGGGACAACAATTCTTACAGCACTGCAGGGCCGAATGCGCGTTCCCGTTGGTATATACGGCACCGCCACGTCCCTGCAGACGGGCAGGGGGTGTCTACTGGACCCGCCCGACGTCGCCTGCCGACGTGTGAAATCCCTCGACAAAGTGATGACCTTGAAATCATTCCGCGTGGTGGCGAGACGTGCCGTCGTGTGGTCAGGAGGAAACAGATGAAAGCAGGGGTAATTGGATTGGGAGATATGGGATCGGGTCTGGCCAAGAACCTGATCGCCAACGGGTTCGAGACCAGTGGTTTCGATCTCAGTGACGCGCGCATGGCGCAGTTTGCCGAGATTGGGGGTGTTACCTGCACCGCCGTCGGCGAGGTGGGAGGCCATGCCGATATCGTCTATGTGATGGTGATGAATGGCGACCAGGCGAAGGATGTGATCCTTGGCGAGGGCGGGCTCGCCACGGCCATGGGGGATGGCGGCATCATCATGTTGACGGCCACCATCAAGCCTGCCGAGGCCCGCGCCATCGGTGACGGGCTTGCCGGTACCGGCATCCGCATGATCGACAGCCCGGTGTCGGGTGGGTTCCCGGGTGCCCAGGGCGGCACGCTGACGATGATGGCTGCGGCGCCGGATGATCTTCTGGAAGCTGCCCGCCCGGCGATGGAGGCGGTGTCCGCCACCATTCATCATGTCGGCCGGAATGTTGGCGACGGGCAGGTCATGAAGGCGTGTCTGCAATCGATCATAGGCTCGATCTTCAGCGCAACCTTCGAGGCGGCGGCGCTGGCGGCGAAGGCCGGCGTATCGGGTCAGGCGCTCTATAATGTTGTCTCCAGCTCGGGAGCCGGATGCGGCATCACCTCGGGGGCGCTGGAAAATATCATCGACCGCAAATTCGAAGGCACAGGTTCCGGGATCGGCACCATGCACAAGGATCTGACGATCTCGCTTGCCATGGCCGAGGATCTTGGCGTGCCGCTGTTCACAGCTGCCACGGCGATGCAGATCTTTCATCAGGGCAAGACAAAATATCCGCATGGTGACAATTGGATCTGTACGCGCGTCATCGAGGAAATCGTCGGTGCCGAGCTGCACCGCTAGAGGAGGACAAGGACATGAAACTTGGTGTGATCTGTGATGGTATCAGCCGCGATCTGGCACATACCGT
>CAJWDO010000035.1 GCA_913031555.1 uncultured Alphaproteobacteria bacterium
TCAGCCTGTTCAACGGTAGGCCACGGTGATGGTGCCCATATGTCAGTAGGGCCGGCAGAAAGGCGTCGAGTCCCGGAAACCCGGGCTGTGCCTTCCAGATGCCACCATCCTTGCAGGAGACCGGCCGGTGAATGTGGTCGGTGGCGACAGTATTAATGTCACCACGCGAAATGCCGCGCCACAGCGCCTCTCGGTCCTCAGGCGCGCGAAGCGGAGGGTTGACCTTGCCGATTTCGGCAACCGGGCTGTTCGTGTCATGGGTCAGGTAATGAAGACAGGTTTCGATACAGACATCCGATCCGGCTTCTCGCTGGCGCAATGCGGCATCGAGAGCCTCACCGGAGGAAGTGTGAACGGCATGCACCGGGGTGTTTGTGATGCGCGCGAAATAAGTTGCGCGTGACAGGGCGTCAGCTTCGACAAAGGGTGGCCGCGTGGCGTTCCATGTCGCAAGCCCATCCTTGCCATCCGGATCGGCTGCGGTCACGCGGTCGCGCAGAACCCACGCAACCTCGATATTCTCGGGGTGAGGGCATAGCAGGCCGTTATGCGCGGCCAGAACCTCAAGCATGCGGAACATGAACCCGTCATCCGTGCCGGGAAGCCCGAGCCGCGCCCCTTCATTGCCGCGGATGTTCATGAAGAGCTTGGCACTTGGCGCGCCGCGACGGATCAGTTCGGGAAGTTCAGCGAGGTGGTCTTCGGTTGCGATGACGAAATGGAAGCCGAAATCGACCCTCGCGCCAGCCTCGGCAATCTGGCAAAGTTCATCAAATACAGGCAGATAAGGATCTGCGCTCATCACATAGGAGATGAAAGTTGTAACACCGCCAATGGCCGCCGCCGCGGTTTCACTTTTTGCATCCTCAGGCGCACGTGGGCGGGCGATGTCCATGCCGTGGCCAAGATGGATATGGGCATCCACCGCGCCCGGCAGGATCGTCAGGCCGGTCACATCGACATTCTCCCCCGCGTCACCTGCACCGGCAGCGGCAATGGAGCTGATCCTGCCATCCGTGATCAGGATATCGCATTGCTGGAGACCGGCACCCGGCAGGAAGGCAACGCCACCCCGAAGGGCAAGATCCGCTAGATGAGACATTCCTGAACTCCCTGTATAAGGTAATCAACATGAACCCTTGTTCAGCGCCAGATCAACCCATTACCGTCATCCGGTCAGTGGAAGCTTGGCATGAGATCGGGGATAGCGCGAGATTCCGTTGGAATTGTTTGACAGCACCCGGTGTCCCGGCGGACAAATGTTCACCGTTACAGGAGACTCATTGTTGATGGAAACCCTTGCTGATCGCCGACGGACGTTTCGTGAAAAGATGGATCGTCGCGAGGCCATGATCATCCCCGGGGCGGGAAACGCGCTGACCGCAAGGGTGATCGCCGACCAGCAGTTCGACGCCGTCTACGTCACAGGTGCCGGTATTGCGAACACCTATCTTGGGGCGCCCGACATCGGCCTTGTCACCCTGACCGAACTTGCCGGCACGGTGTCTGCCATCTCCGAAATTTGCCATCTGCCGCTTGTTGTCGATATTGATACCGGCTTTGGTAACGCCATCAATACGCGGCGCACCGTTCGCCTGATTGAACGTGCCGGTGCTTGTGCCATGCAACTGGAGGATCAGGTTTTTCCGAAGAAATGCGGACACTTCTCTGGCAAGGCTGTTATTCCGGTTGAGGAAGCGGTGTCGAAGATAAAGGCTGCGGTGGATGCCCGCGAGGATGCGAATACGATGATCATCGCCCGCACCGATGCCCGTGCCATTGACGGGATCGAGGCTGCGCTTGACCGGGCGGAGGCGTTTGTCGAGGCCGGTGCCGACATGATTTTTGTCGAGGCGCCGCGGTCTGAAGATGAAATGCGAATGATCACCCGGCGTCTGGATGTCCCACAGGTTGCCAATATGGTCGTTGGTGGCAAGACACCGCTGACTTCGCAATCACGGCTTGCCGAGCTTGGTTTCTCGCTTGTTCTGTATGCCAACACGCCCTTGCAGGCGGCGATGCGCGCGATGAGCGAGGTTCTTGGGGTCCTGAAGGCGGATGGCGATGTTTCGGCCGTGATCGACAGACTGGCTGATTTTGAGGAACGCCAGAGGCTTGTCGACAAGGACAGCTATGATGGTCTTGAAGATCGGTACCGCGTGGACTGAAACCGGACAACCGAACGGAGTGTCGGTGTCGAAAGCACCGTTGGTGTGCAGGTCAGGCCGGCGCGGGGCGTCACTATCAAAGTTTTGCGTTGAAATTCTGCGCCGGATCGAACTCAGGTACCTGTTGACCGGCACGGCCGGTGAGATCGACAGGCGCCCGTTTCACGAACCGCCCCGAGCCGGGCTTCGCCAGCAATTCCTCATTTTCCACTATGCGTCTGCCACGCCCCAGAACGGTTTTCGGCCAGCCTGTGACCTTCATGCCGGCAAAAGGGTTGTAATCCATGGCATCATGCATCTCGCCGGCGATCCGCGTCTCGTTCGGGTCCCAGATGGCGATGTCGGCATCGGCGCCGATGGCAAGCGTTCCCTTTGTGGGCAGCATGCCATAAATGCGGGCGGCGTTTGTCGAGGACAGGGCGACAAACTGGTTCAGGCTGATCCGCCCCTTCACAACGCCCTCGGAAAACAGCAACGGCAATCTCATCTCGATGCCGGGCATGCCATTGGCGATCTGCCTGAAATTGATGTCGCGCCCGGCATTGAACTTGCCCGTATCATCATAGCGATAGGGGGCGTGATCCGAAGAAACAAGCGACAGCGTTCCCGCCTGTACATGTTGCCAGAGAACATCCTGGGTGGCGGCGTCGCGAAGCGGCGGCGAGCAGATGAATTTCGCCCCCTCCATGCCCGGTTTGTCCAGATCATCACGCGTGAGGAACAGATATTGTGGACAGGTTTCGGCCCATACCTGGCCGCCATTGGCGCGCGCCCTGGCGACGATTTCAGCACCCCCCGGCGTTGATACATGAACGATGAACAGCGGTGCCTGCGCCAACCGCGCCAGCGACACCGCACGGTTGATGGCCTCTTCCTCGGCAATGCCGGGGCGTGACGGCGCATGATAACGTGGCTCCAGATTGCCACCATCGACCATCCGGCGGCCCATCCAGTCCAGCATGTCATGGTTTTCGGCATGCACCATCGTCAACCCGCCATGCCGGCCGGCCACCGAAAGGATATCAAGGAACTGAGAGTCAGAAACGCGGGTGGCGTAGGTCATGAAGACCTTGAATGACGTGATACCTCGGGCAAAGACGTCGGGAAGCTCTTCCAGAACCTCGGCTGTCGGGTCCGTGACTATAAGGTGGTATGACCAGTCGAGAACCGATTTGGGTGTTGCGCGACCATCATAGGTATGGATCGTATCGGCAAGGCTCTGGCCGGTTTTCTGGGCCGCGAAAGGCACGAAACAGGAATTGCCGCCGAACGCCGCGGATATCGAACCGGATTCGTAATCATCCGATGTCATGACGCCCATGCCGCTTTCCTGCGCGATATGACAATGCGCCTCGATGCCGCCTGGCATGACGATGTGCCCGGTGGCATCAATCAAGTCATCCGCGCCGGTGATGTCCTCGGCGATGGTGACGATACGACCGTCGCGTATACCGATATCGGCATGAAAGGTTTCGGTCGCGGTGGCGATCAGGCCGCCACGGATTGCCATATCATGTCGCATGATCACCCCTTTGTGCCATCAGGATAGATTACACCGGTCTGAGAGTTGATCCGGCCATAATGTTCGACCCGCCGGTGACGTTTGAAATCAAACACCGTCGCCTTGCCAAATTTTGTCGCGTCCATATCGCAGTTATGAACCAGAAGCTCATCCCCGAGGGTTTTGGCCTTCTGCACGATAACCCCGTCAGGTGACACGATCACGCTGCCGCCATTCAGCGGGTGCCCATCCTCGTCGCCGGCCTTGGCCACAGCCACCACCCAGGTGGAATTCTGATAGGCGCCGGCCTGCACCGACAGATCAGAATGGAATTCGCGAAGCTCGGCGCTTTCATTGGCATTTTGCGAATTGCCAGAGGGCGTGTTGTAGCCAAGCATGGTCAACTCGACGCCCTGTAGGCCCATCTCGCGATAGGCCTCGGGCCAGCGGCGGTCATTGCAGATCAGCATGCCCATCCATGAATCCATGTTGCGAAACACGGGGAAACCCAGATCGCCGGGCAGGAAATAGCGTTTCTCGAGATGCTGAAAGCTGCGCTCAGGGTCGAATTCATCATGGCCGGGCAAATGGATTTTGCGATATTTGCCAACAATACGGGCTTCGGTATCGGTCAGGATCTGGGTGTTGAAATGCTGCCCGTCCGGCGTCAGTTCCGCATAGCCAAGCGATATCGCAATGCCGTAATCACGCGCCCGATCGAACAAAAGCGAAGTCGCCGCGTTCGGCATTTCAGCCTCGAACCAGCTGTCGACCTCGGCCTGATCCTCAAAATACCAGCGCGGAAAAAAGGTGGTAAGACACAGTTCGGGAAAGATGACGAGTTTGCATCCGGCGCTGTTGGCTTCATCCAGCAGGGCTATCATCCGTGAGACAACCGCCTCGCGCGTGTCCGCGCGTTGGATCGGTCCCATCTGGGCGGCGCCTATGACAATTTCTCGCATCACTCAATTCCTTTCAGGGATAGAGACTGTAATTGGCTTGTTACTGGTGGTTATTTACTGTCTTTCGGCGCGGTTGCCATGGCTGCAAACAGCGTATCAACGGACGGGGCGGCATCGAGATCATTCACCATATCCCAGATTTGGGCTGCGTTCTCCTCGTGCCAGAGGCGCGTCGTCAGGGACATGTATTTGCCCTGAATCTCCTGAGGTGGGTAGGGGGCCGACCAGTCACCGCGATTGGTTTCGGTTGATGCCTGCCATGTTTTGCCGGATTTCAATGTGATGGTAACACGGGCCGGACGCTTGTCGGGAAGACAGCCCGTCATCGCCGGATCTTCGACAAGTTTCACATGTTTTGCCAAATCAAGTATGACCGGGTTGGTGACGTTTGTCATGGTAAAGCTGTCAACTGCTGTGGATCGGTTCACCAGCGTGGTGGCAATGGCGAATGGTACGGAAAATTTGCCTGCCAGCACATTCTGCGGCGCCGGATCGTCAAGCTCGACAGCCAGTGAATAGGTCTCGACCAGAACGCTGTCTATGGTTTCAGGGTCGAGGGGGCCATGCGTTTCCTGAATGATAGCCAGCGCATCGAGAGCCGCATGATTGTAGCGGCAGCAGGAATGCATCTTGAAGTAATTACGACTGACTTCCCACCGGGTGCCAAGGTCCTTTGCGAAGGCGGTGTCATCAAAGACATCCGACACAACATGTCCGAATACCTGTGACACGCCGTCCACATCACCTGTGAAGCCGGCCGAAACCATGTCGCCGGCGAGGACACCCATCTGGCCGGAAACGCCGGCGAAGATGTTTCGCACGGTGCCACCTTCCAGCATTGTGCGCCGGGATGTGGACAGCCCGAGACTGGCCGACATACTGATGACATGCCGCATCTGGTCCTTTGTTGCGCCGAGGATACGGGCAACCGCGGTCGCCGCGCAGATCGCGCCCCAGGTGCCGTGCGGATGCATCGACGGGCGAAGCTGGGTGGAGATTCCCACACGCGCGCCAACATCATAGCCAATGGCGATGGCGGCCAGCAATTCGCGCCCGGTGATCTGCCGTCCTGCGGCAGATGCCAGCGCGGCCGGCACCGTATGCATGCCGGGATGTCCCTTACAGAACTGGTTGCCTTCATCCATTTCCAGCGTTGTACCGGCGGTGCCGTTCAAAAGCGCCGCCATACCGGCTGAGCGTGTCAGCGAAGTCCCTATGACAAGGGCCGGTCCGTCACCGGTCTGTCTTCTGGTGAGTTCTGCCACGTCTGGTTCGGCGGCGCCGCCGACGATGGCGCCTATGCAATCGGCCAGAATCAGCGCCGCGCGTTCAATGACATCCGCAGGCAGGTCCGAGGGTTTTGTGGTAGCCGCGAAATTCGCCACCCGATCGAGAGTGTCATTGTCTTCACCTGCCATAAACCCAAACCCGTTCTGCAAGACCCGTTTCGCAAAGCTATCCGATGGTAGGCGTTGGCAGCTTATGCCTGCAAGCTATTCCGGCCCGAAAGCTGATCCGATCTGAGAGTTGATCCATCTGAGGGTGGGCCGGCAGTTACAACGGCTCTATTGACAAGGGGACGCGCCGGTGGGTTTCTGGTGAGACTTATCTGACGACCCAAGCCTTTTTGACGCTCCAAGCCGAGGATGCCAATTATGAAAGACGTTCTGGTAATTGTTCCGTTCCCGATGTCGGAGGAAAATCTTGCGGCCCGCCAGTCGCAGCTGCGGGCGGTTGAACTGAGTGAACAACTGAATTTCACCTTCCGCTCAACCAGGGCGGCGCCAAGGAACTATGTAAGCCAGGCCGATATGGTGCTTGCCGATGTCGGCATCCTCGAGGTGGGCCAGTCGGCGCAGGAGGAGGGGTTTGCCGCCGTCTGTATCGATACGATGAGTGATTCCGGCGTTGCCGCGCTGCGCTCGGTCCTCGACATTCCGGTGATCGGACCGGGTCGTGCCTCTATGCTGACGGCGATGATGCTTGGCAGCCGGTTTTCGGTGATCACCATGTGGAAACACTGGTTCCATCTTTACGAGAAGACGATTACCGACCTTGGGATCGAACGACATCTTGCCTCGATCCGGTCGATCGACGTGGCACCCGACAATCAGGCACTGCTTGGTGGCAAGGAAGATGACATTTTTCCGCTGTTGCTGGAGGCCGCGACCAAGGCAATTTCGGAAGATGGCGCCGAGGTGATCCTCCTCGGGTCAACCACGATGCATCAGGCGCATGCCTATCTGTTGGACAATCTGGATGTGCCGGTGATCAACCCCGGTCCGCTGACCTACAAGCTTGTCGAGGCAATGCTGGGGCTTGGGCTAGCGCACAGCCGTGCGGCCTATCCGGCATCACCCGTACCGCGAACCGAGATGATTGCCGCGATGATGGCGGCTGCCGGGACTTTCGACCACTGACGCCTCTCGTCACTGACGCCATTCGCCGGGGCAGTGCTGTCACCTCTTCACCCGTTCCGGTCAAGCGTGTTCTCGCCGGCCATATAGACCCTGACTTCAGTGAATTTCCCGTTACCGGCGGTAAAGAAATTGCAGTTCGATTTATAGACCAAACTGCCATCATGAAGAGTGTTGGTGACCCGAAACCGCACAGCGATGTCAGACCCGTTGCCGGCATCGACAAAGTGAAAGCGGTCATGTCTGACGGCGGCGTGATGCGCCCACAGCCGGTCGAACATGCCGCGAATCTCGTCATGGCCGTGAAGTTTCACGCCATGTGTTTCAACCGCAAAGACACAGCGCGCGTCCAGAGTGCCGAGAAGGATGTCGATATCCTGATCATCGACGCCCTTGAAATAGCTGATGACCAGTGACGCAAGGTCACTCATTCCTGCCGCGCCCCGGCAAGGGCATTCCACACCATCTGCGAGGTGATGGCCTCGCCCTCGAGTTCAAATCTGTCGATAAAGCGGATACCCTCGAACGCGGTGCCATCTGGCCAGATACCGGACAGCGTGCCAAAGCAGAAGACGGTGGCGCTGGTGCCATGGAAAGCGCAATCGAAGCCTTCGAATGTCTTGGTGACAGACTGGTATCGACCCTGCGACCAGGTTACCAGTTCCGCAAGCTCGGTGAACCGGTTGCCACCGGGAAATGTCATGGCAAAGCCGTCGGCAAGAAAACCTTTTGCAGCATCAAGATCACGCCTCTCCATCGCCGCCAGAAAGGCGCGCACAGTGTCCTCTGGCTGGCGCGGTGCCGGTGCCGGGACGCGTTTGGTCCGGCCGCGCATGTAATTGTCGGCATCCACTTCCTTGATCGTGACGGTCACGAAGTCGGCGGCGGCACCGATCGAGGAACAGGCGGCATCTGTCACGCGCTCCGCAAGGCGCTGTCTGACCTCACTGTCATAGCCCTTGATCAGGGTGCATTCGATCAGCGGCATCTTGTCCCTCCGGATTGTCTGATTGTTGTTTTGTAAGGCCGACGATATTCTAATGTAGCTATATCGGGCGCGTCAAAAGCTGATCGCCTTACCGAATTATATGCTACGGTTTTTTTCATGGAAACACTTGCGCGAAAATTGATTGCCGGCGCGGCAGGGCATGCTGCCGTGGCGACGGGTGATGTGGTTGTGTGCGATGTCGATCTGGCGATGATCCATGATTCCGGTGGCCCGCGGCGTGTGAAACCTATGCTTGAGCGTCTTGGCAGGAATGTCTGGGACAAAGACCGTGTCGTTGTTGTCTCGGACCATTATGTTCCCGCCGATACAGATGAAACCCGTGCCATCCAGGAACTCACGCGGCAGTGGGTTCAGGACGAGAATATCGCCAATTTCTATGACCAGCAGGGCATCTGCCATGTTGTTCTTCCGGAGCGTGGGCATCTGGCACCCGGCATGTTCTGTGTCGGTGGGGACAGCCATTCGCCGACCGGTGGGGCCTTTGGTGCCTACATGTTCGGCATTGGCGCCACCGAAATGGCCGGAGTGCTAACAACAGGGTCGATCTGGCTTCGCGTTCCTGAAACCATCCTGATTGAGTGGGACAATCAACTTGGGTCCTATGTCACTGCCAAAGATATGATGCTGGCGGTCTGTGGGCGGATCGGCATGGGGGGCGGGCGATATCAGGCGATCCAATATGCCGGCGCTGCCATTCGCGATCTATCGATGCAGGATCGCATGACCCTGTCGAATATGGCGGCGGAGCTTGGCGCGCAGGCTGGATTGATCGCGCCGGACGAGGTGACCGCCGCATATGTCACGGATGCTGGCGGGACGTTGCCTGATGACTGGCGTGATTACCGGATCGAAATTGCCGATGATCCCGCCGATCATCTGCTGTTTGACGCCGCCGCCCTGTCACCACAGATTGCCGCGCCGCATTCCCCCGCCAATGCCGCTGATGCTGGTGAATTCGGCGACACCGGTTTCAATGTGGCCTATATCGGGGCCTGTACCGGCGCGAAATATGTCGATCTTGCCGCCGCGGCCAGCGTTCTGAAAGGACGGCGCATCGCCAGTGGCGTCACCCTCATGGTGGCGCCGGCAAGCCGTCAGGATCAGGATCGTGCGGCGCGCGACGGCGTGATGAAAATTCTCGAGGATGCCGGGGCGCAGTTTTTGCCGAATAGCTGCGGTATCTGTGCCGGTTATGGCGAGGACAGGCTTGCCGGGGATGATATCTGTCTTTCCTCCACAGCACGCAATTTCAAGGGGCGGATGGGTGCCCCGGGATCGCGCGTCTACCTTGCATCGCCGTACACCGTGGCGGCGTCCGCCGTCGCCGGCCGCATGCGCGATCCGCGTGATGTGATGGGGGGCTGAGCCATGCCGAGACTGTGGCGCTTTGACGAGACCATCGATACCGATGTGCTGGCTCCGGGCAAATACATGAAATCTCCGCTTGCCGAGCTTGCCACGCATTGTCTTGAGGCCGTGAGGCCGGACTTCGCGGCATCCGTTGGCAGTGGCGACGTGATTCTTGGGGCGCCGAATTTCGGTGTTGGCTCGTCGCGTGAACAGGCCGCCGAGGTGCTGAAACATCTTGGAATTTCCGCCGTGGTCGCGCCAAGCTTTGCCGGGATTTTTTACCGAAACGCAATCAATCTCGGTCTGCCGGTATTCACCCTGTCTGACGATTTTTACCATCACCCCGGCCTTTCTGATGGCGCCGGGCTTACCTTCGATTTTGATATGGCGACACTGACACTCACGGCGTTGGGCGAAGCCTTGCCACTGGAACCGTTGCCGGTGTTTCTGCGGGATATGATCCTTGATGGCGGTTTGATCCCGCATCTGGAAAAGCGTTTTCAGGCCGGCATGGAAGAGACCAGCATGGAAGAGAAAGGCGCATGATGACGTTTCAGGATATGATCGCCGAGAGCGGAATAGTTCTGGCCCCCGGCATCTATGACGCGCTGTCAGGTCTGATCGCCACCCAGATGGGGGCAAGGGCGGTCTATCTGTCCGGGGCCAGTCTTGCCTATACGCGTTTTGGCAGGTCCGATGTCGGACTTGTCAGCGTGTCGGAGGTTCATGACACCCTTGCCGCCATCACCGACCGCATCGACACCCCGGTGATTGTCGATGCCGACAACGGGTTCGGCAATGCGCTGAATGTGCAGCGCACGGTGCGCTATTTCGAACGTGCCGGTGCCGCAGCCATCCAGCTCGAAGACCAGTCCTTTCCGAAGCGATGTGGCCATCTTGATGGCAAGAAGCTGATTTCCAGTGGCGAGATGGTTGGCAAGGTGAAAGCGGCACTTGACGCAAGGGGCGACCAGTCCACCCTGATCATTGCGCGCACCGATGCCCGTGCCGTCGAAGGATTTGCGGCGGCGCTTGACCGGGCCGAGGCGTATCGGGAAGCTGGCGCGGATGTGCTGTTCATCGAGGCACCGCAGACACTGGAAGAGATGAAGCAGTTGTGCGGGCAGTTTCACGGCCGCGTGCCACTGCTTGCCAATATGGTCGAGGGCGGCAAGACGCCGATCAAGTCTGCCGCTGATCTGGCCGAACTTGGCTATAGCATCGCGATTTTCCCGGGTGGCGCGGTTCGCGCCATTTCACACCATCTGCAGGCCTATTATGACGGGCTGCTGTCGACAGGCAGCAATGCCGGATTTGCCGCGCAAATGCATGATTTCAACGGCCTCAACGAGATCATTGGCACGGCTGAACTGATGCGTCTTGGCGAAACCTATGAACCTGACCCCACGGACTGATTATTCATGACCTCTTCAAAGATGGACCCTGTCACCCTTGCCATTCTGAAAGGGCGACTGGAACAGATTGCCGATGAAATGGACGCCACGCTGTTCCGCTCGGCATTCAATCCGATCATCGCCGAGGCCCATGACGCCTCGCAC
>CAJWDO010000036.1 GCA_913031555.1 uncultured Alphaproteobacteria bacterium
CCATGTTGATTGGAACAAACGGCCCGGCCCGGCGCGACCCCAGATCGTGAAGCGCCCGCGCCACCAGCTCCTTGCCGGTGCCGCTTTCACCTGTAATGAGCACCGTCAGGTCGGTGCCGACAACCCGGGCCATTGCCTTGAAGATGTCCTGCATCGGCGGCGAGCGCCCGACCAGTGGGCCGCCCTCCTCGAATGCGGACGGTATGGCGGCGGCGGGACGAGACTGGCCTATACTGCCAACTGCCCGGCTTGTCGCCTCCACCAGACTTCGCAGTTCAAACGGCTTTGGCAGATATTCAAAGACACCTGTCTGTTGCGCCTTGACCGCGGTGAGCAGCGTGGAGCGCGCGCTCATCACAATCACAGGCATGTCAGGGCGTTTCTGCTGTATGCGCGGCAACAGATCCAGCGCATCGCCGTCCGGCAGCCCGATATCGGAGATCAGCACATCGCCCCGTCCGGCCTCAATCAGCTTCCACAGGCCGGCGGCGGTACCACTCGACTGTACGGTATAGCCCTGCCGCGCCAGCGCCTGCTGGACGACAAGACGTACCGACTTGTCATCCTCAGCAACCAGTATATGCGCCGGCTTTGCATTCATGCGACCCGTTCCTCACTGGCTGGCGGGAAATTCAGCCTGAAGACGGTACGACCCGGCACCGTGTCAACCTCCACCAGTCCGCCATGGTCGGCGACAACGCTTGCGACCATCGCAAGGCCAAGACCGCTACCACCGGACTTTCCGGACACGAAGGGATCGAAAATGTGATCACGAAGATCCGGCGCGATGCCAGGCCCGTTATCGATGATCTCGACCTGAATCGGCACATGCAGTCGCGCCGCGCCGGTCCCGTTCAGGCGTCGCCCCCGCGCATATGAAGTGGTGACCATTATTTCTGTATTCTTATCAGTAGCTTCAAATGCGTTCTTTATTATGTTTAGGAAGGCCTGTATGAGCAGATCACGATGACCTTCAACTGGCGGAAGCGACGGGTCATAACGGCGGGTTACCACCATATTGTCACCAAAGCTGGCCTGCGATACACGCAGACAATGGTCAAGCACCTCGTGGATATTCACCGGACTGAGCGCGACCTGCGCACCGCCGGCAAAGCCTTCCATCCTGTCGAGGAGCGCAGTAACACGGTTTGTCTCATCGACAATCATATTAGCGAATTCCTGATTTTCCTCCGACAGGTCTGAGTGCAGAAGCTGTGCCGCCCCCTTGATACCGGCAAGCGGGTTCTTCACCTCATGCGCCAGCAAGGCCGCCATGGCCGAGATCGACCGCGCCGCGCCGTGAAACATCGACTGCCCGCGAAGCCGTTCCGCCAGCGCGCGCTCCTGCAGAGTGACGAGCATTCGCCCATCATGTATGCGGCGGTCACCAAACGGCGCGATCTGGACATTGAGCAGCTTCAGGCCAATCCGCGGGCTGGCCACCTCGATTCCCTGATCGGCGACCGAGGCCATCTGCTTGCGGGAGCGCGCAAGCAGTGCCAGAAGGCTTGAATCCGCCGGGATCTGGGCCGCAAGAGCAGTGTCACGAAGCATTGCCTCACTTGAATCAAAGAACATTTCGGCAGCGTGGTTCAGAAAAATGAACCTGTCCTCATTATCAAGAAGGAAGACCGGGTTCGGCAGGCTGGCAAGGATATGCGCCGCATCGGCCTGCCAGGAGGGTGGTGCCACATCATCCATCATGCCGCTGCCGCCTCATCTTCACGAAGCCCCAGGAAGAACCTGTCGACGGCCGCAAAGACGGTGCCGGCGTCGGTCGTGTTGTTGGCCACATCGCGCAGTTCCGCCGCTCCGGCAAGCCCGTGCGCATACCAGGCGATATGTTTGCGCGCCAACCGCATGGCCGGCGCGCCATAATGTGTCAGCATATCGTCAAGATGAAGCTGCATCATATCATGCCGCTCGGCGACGGTCGGATCGCGTCGCACCGGCCTGCCGACAAGAAGATCGCCAGCCTGCGCCAGCACCCATGGACGCCCCTGCGCGCCGCGGCCGATCATCACCCCGGCAGCCGTACTTTGCCGCATTGCCGCCCCAACATCGTCCAGCCCGCGAATATCACCATTTACAATAACCGGCAGGGAAACAGCCTCGACAACCTCGCGCACCGCGGCCCAGTCCGCCGCCCCGTTATACATCTGGCAACGCGTACGACCATGAACGGCAATCATCCGGATACCGGCATTTTCCGCCAGCCGCGCGATCACCGCCGCGTTATGGCTTTGGTCATCCCAACCAAGACGCATTTTCAGCGTCACCGGCACATCCACCGCCGCCGCAACAGCCTCCAGAATGGCACCGGCAAGCGGCTCGTCACGCATCAGCGCCGACCCGGACAGGCGGCCGGTCACCTTCTTGGCCGGGCAGCCCATATTGATATCGATGAAGGTTGCGCCAAGATCTGCAGCGATACGGGCCGCCTCGGCCATGATCTTCGGGTCCCATCCGGCAAGCTGCACCGACAATGGTACCTCACTGACCGTATCGGTCCGCAGCTTGCGCATTTCCGATCTGACCTCGCGAAGTATGGCGGCGCTGGCAATCATCTCGGTCACAACGAGACCGCCGCCGGCGCGCCTGACAGCGCGCCTGAAGGGCATGTCAGTCACCCCCGACATCGGTGCCAGAATGGCACCATGCGGCAGTTCCGTGGATCCAACAATCAAGGTCATCGCCTGGTGACTCCGTGCAATGTGGCAGTGATCCCGCCGCAGCTGCTTAAATTTCAGGCAATATGCACCAAATCGAGGCAGGACTTCCAGCCCTTTCGCACGGCCGGAGGCGCCGCGTCGCGGCCCGGACAGTCTGGACGCCTGTCGCACCGGCCGGCATGGCCTGAATTATCATAGACTTTGCCCCGGCCTTTGGTGATAACGGGGTCATGACGTCCCGAGCCACCACAGACACGCCATCGCGCCGACTTGCCGCCATTATCGTTGCCGCCGGCGCTGGCACACGAATGGGTGATGGCCTGGAAAAGCAATTCCGCAGCATTCGCGGACGCAGTGTCCTGGCCCACGCGGTGGCTGCCTTCATCGACCACCCGGCAACGGCGCGTATTGTCATCGTTGCCGCCGCCGACAGTCTGGCAAAGGCCGCCGAGGCGATCGGTGATCTTGCCGGAGATGACCGCGTGATGATTGTCGCCGGTGGGGCGCGGCGCCAGGATTCGGTGGCGGCTGGCCTTGCCGCGGCGGATGACCCCGGAATCAACCTTGTTGCCATTCACGATGCGGCACGGCCTTTCCTGCCACAGCGTGTGATCGACGATCTGATTGCCGTGCTTGATGGTGGGGCCGATGCCGCGCTGCCGGTGCTGCCCGTCGTCGATACGGTGAAACTGGTCGAAGACAACAGGGTGGCCGACACTATTGACCGGGCCAGCCTTGGCCGTGCCCAGACACCGCAGATGTTCCGGCTTGCCGAGCTGATCGCGCGGCATGAAGCCCTGCCATTTGGAAAGGAGATCACCGATGACATACGCCTGTTCGAGGATGGCACATCGCGGATCGAAACGGTGCCGGGTGATGAATGCCTGATGAAGCTGACACAGCCGGCGGATTTTGCGATGCTGTCAGCCATGTTGCATCCTGAGGGGGACGCACCCGTGCCAGCCGCCATGCCCCCTTTTGATATCCGCACCGGCAATGGCTATGACGTCCACAAATTTGGTGATGGCGAAGGGCCGGTGCGCCTTGGCGGGGTTGATATCGCGCATGATCGCAGCCTCGCCGCGCATTCCGACGGCGATGTGGGGCTGCATGCTCTTTGTGATGCGATCTTCGGTGCCCTTGCCGATGGCGATATCGGATCACATTTCCCGCCGTCAGATACGCGCTGGAAGAATGCCGACAGCGCGCAATTCCTCGATTTTGCCGCGTCACGCTGCGCCGAGCGCGGTGCCGCGATCCTGCATCTCGACCTGACACTGATTTGTGAGAATCCCAAAATAGGCCCGCATCGCGACGCCATGCGCGCCCGCATCGCGCAGCTGGTCGGAATTGACATCTCCCGCGTCGCCGTGAAGGCGACAACATCCGAACAGCTTGGCTTTACCGGACGCGGCGAAGGCATTGCCGCACAGGCAACGGCCACGCTGGCGATGACCGGAGAGCCAGAATGACGGGAGAACCAGAATGACGGGAGAACCAGAATGACGGGAGAACCAGAATGACGGGCCGCGCCTGGATGGCGCTGGCGACGCTGGGGCCCGTCGGACGGATTCGCCCGGCACCGGGGAGTTGGGGCTCGGCGGCGGCGGTGATCATGGCGGCGGCGCTTGTCCAGTTTGGCGGATGGACGCTTGAGGTGGCCACCCTCATCATCTGTGTTCTGGGCACCAGAGCCGCCGACATCTATGACCGCGAGATGGGCAGCAAGGATGCGTCCGACATCGTTATTGACGAGGTTGCGGGTCAGTGGATCACGCTTCTGGTCGTGCCGCTCGACTGGCGCTGGTGGATTGCCGGATTTGTCGCCTTCAGATTGTTCGACATTCTGAAACCCGGGCCGGTCAGGCTGGCGGAACGGCTTCCCGGCGGATATGGCGTGATGGCGGATGACATCGTTGCCGGCGCGCTGGCCGCGGCCTGCCTGTTGATCCTGCAATGGGCGCTGGCATGGTAGATTTGAACGCTGCGGACCTGTCAGACCTTGCCGGTACAGTGATCGCGCGCGCCACTGCGGCAGGGGTTATGCTGACAACGGCCGAATCCTGCACCGGCGGCATGGTGGCGGCCGCCATCACCGATATTGCCGGCGCGTCTGCCGTTCTTGACCGCGGATTCATCACCTACAGCAATGCAGCGAAATCCGATCTTCTTGGCGTGCCGGAGACCGTTCTCATGGCGCATGGCGCGGTGTCCGCGCAGGCTGCCGCCGCCATGGCGGATGGCGCATTGCAGGCCGCCCCGAATGCCGGGCTTGCCATTGCGATCACCGGCATTGCAGGCCCCGGTGGCGGCACTGCTGAAAAACCGGTCGGACTGGTCTGGTTCGGGCTTGCCATACGCGGCAGAGAGACAATCACCGCACAGCATGTTTTCCCAGGCGACCGGAACGCGGTGCGGCATCAGGCGACGGCAACGGCGCTTACTATGTCAAGAGACGGGATTGACTGACCGGTTGCTGAAAAGGCCGGTTCAGGATGAGACAAGACGCGTTGAGAAGGCGGCGTCAGGTTCACCATACAGGTCGTTGGCGCGATCCTCGAATGCCTTCACCATCCGCCGTACAGCCTCAGTGAACAGCCTTTCGATCACCGACTGCAGCAGTCGGTTATTGAATTCAAAATCGACATAGAAATCAATCTCGCATCCTTCAGGATGCGGCAGAAAGCGCCATTTATTGGTCAGGTACTTGAAAGGACCTTCTGCATATTTTACATCTATTTCAAGTTGTTCTGGATTGAGATCAACGTAAGATGTAAATCTTTCACGGAACATCTGGAACCCTATGATGAGGTCAGCCGCCAGCCCGTCACGGTCTTCATGCCGGATCCGCGCTGCCATGCACCAGGGAAGAAACTGCGGATAGCTGCGAACATCCGCAACCAGATTATACAGCTCCTGCGGACTGTGTCTGATGACCCGTCTTTCGGAATGGACGGTCATCTCAACGCCCCCTCTGGTGTCCCCTCCAATGCGGCGTTGCGGGCCTGCTGAAGGGCGGCGAAATCGGCATCAGCGTGATAGGATGACCGGGTAAGCGGCGTCGATGCCATTAACAGGAAGCCCTTGGCGCGGCCAAGCTTGGCGTAATTATCGAAAGTGGCCGGCTCAACAAACCTGTCGACCGGCGCATGTTTCGGGGTTGGCTGTAAATACTGGCCGATGGTCATGAAATCGACATTGGCGCTTCGCAGATCGTCCATCAGCTGGCCGACCTCCTCGTCCCCCTCGCCAAGGCCGACCATGATGCCGGATTTGGTGAAGATCGACGGGTCGAGGGTTTTCACCTGCTGCAGGATAGACAGCGAATGGAAATAGCGTGCGCCTGGCCGGACCGACGGATAAAGTCGCGGCACCGTTTCCATATTGTGATTGAACACATCGGGGCGTGCCGCGACGACAATCTCCAGCGCGCCGTCTTTGCGCAGAAAATCCGGGGTCAGCACCTCAATCGTCGTGCCGGGCGACAGGCGGCGAATGGCGTTGACGGTCTGCGCGAAATGCGTCGCGCCACCATCGTCAAGGTCATCGCGGTCAACCGAGGTGATGACAACATGCTTCAGACCAAGCTTTGCCACCGCTTCGCCGACATGCTCGGGCTCATGCGGATCAAGAAGGTCCGGTCGGCCAGTGGCGACATTGCAGAAGGCACAGGCACGCGTGCAGACCGATCCGAGGATCATCATGGTGGCGTGCTTTTGCGCCCAGCATTCGCCGATATTGGGACACGCCGCCTCTTCGCATACGGTGACAAGGTCAAGTTCACGCATCAGCGCGCGGGTGGCACCATATTCGGCTGAAACCGGCGCTTTCACGCGCAGCCAGTCGGGCCGCCGCGGTTGCGGATTATCCGCATTGCGGCGTTTCTCGGGGTGGCGTTCGGCGCCCTTTGTGGTGTTTACCTGTGGCATTGGTGGTATGGATGACCCTGATTACATTTGAATGGCAGATAACATGCCGGACAGCTCCTCGCCACCCCTAGAAGTGGATAGCGCGACCATATGCATCAAGAACCGATTCATGCATCGCCTCGGACAGCGTCGGATGCGGGAAAATGGTCTGGATCAGCTCCGCCTCGGTTGCTTCCAGCGTGCGGGCGATGGCATATCCCTGAATCAGTTCGGTGACCTCGGGACCAACCATATGCGCACCAAGCAACTCGCCTGTTGCGTCGTCGAAGACAGTCTTGATCAACCCCTGGTCATCGCCCATCGCAATTGCCTTGCCATTGGCCAGCATCGGAAACCTGCCAACGCGCACTTTATGGCCGGCTTCGATAGCGGCGGCCTCGGTCATGCCGACGGAGGCGACCTGCGGGCGACAATAGGTGCATCCCGGCACCGCGCCTTCGCCAATCGCATGAACATCAGGCAAGCCGGCGATCTTCTCAACACAGATGGTGCCTTCATGGCTTGCCTTGTGGGCCAGCCATGGCGGGCCGGGGACATCACCGATGGCAAAGACACCGGGTTCGCCCGTGGCACCATAGCCGTCTGTCACGATATGGCCGCGATCAACCTTCACTTTGGTGCCGTCAAGGCCAAGCGATTCTGAATTGCCGGTGATACCGACCGCCATGATGGCGCGTTCGGCGATGACAGGATCAATGGCACCCTCAAAGCTGGCGGTAACACCACCGGCCGACGGCTTCAAACCGGCAAGACGCGCGCCAGTGACAATTTTCATGCCGCGTTTCACGAACGCCTTCTTCACGAAATCGGAAATCTCGGCATCCTCGACCGGCAGGATCCTGTCCATCGCCTCTATCAGCGTCACCTCGACACCCATATCAAGATAGAAGGAGGCGAATTCCGACCCGATGGCGCCGGATCCGATGATGACAAGCGATTTCGGCATGGTCTCCGGAACCATCGCCTCGCGATAGGTCAGGATCGTTTTTCCGTCAGGTTCAATGCCGGGTAGCGAGCGCGCCCGCGCGCCTGTCGCGAGAATCACGTTCCTTGCCGTCAGCGTGGTGCCGCCGGCAAGCTTCACCTCGCGAAGATCGCCGCGTTTCGCGCCAAGCGTCGCCAGATCGTCAACCACGGTGACCTTGTTCTTTTTCAACAGATGCTGGACGCCCGCCGACAACCGGGCCGCCACCTTGCGAGAGCGTTTGACCACGGCTGGCAAATCAATGCTCACCTCGCCGCTGACGGTGATGCCGAATTCCTTCATCTCGTCGATGGAATGCCGCATCTCGGCAGCGCGCAACAGCGCCTTGGTCGGAATGCACCCCCAATTCAGGCAGATCCCGCCAAGATTCTCACGCTCGACGAGCGCCACCTTCATTTTCAGCTGTGAGGCCCGGATCGCGGCGACATAGCCGCCAGGCCCGCCACCAACGATGACCAGATCAAAGGATGTCTCGGCTGCCATAATTTTTCCTCCGGCGTCCTAGAGTAACATTGTGACGGGGGCCTCGATAAAGCCCTTGAAGGCCTGCAGCCATTCTGCCCCGACAGCGCCGTCAACCACCCGGTGGTCGGCTGACAGGGTTACCGTCATCACCGTGGCGACAGCCAGTTGACCATCATGCACAACCGGTCGCTGCTCACCGGCGCCGACGGCAAGGATCGCGCCCTGCGGTGGATTGATGACAGCGGCAAATTCACGAACGCCATACATGCCAAGATTCGAGATGGTGAAGCTGCCACCGCTGAATTCCTCGGGTGCCAGCTTGCCGTCACGCGCGCGCGTCGCCAGATCACGGCTGATCGAGGCAATCTCGGCAAGCCCCTTCTGCTCTGCCGCCCAGATCACCGGCGTCACAAGACCGCCATCAACGGCCACCGCCATAGCGACATCGGCATGGCTGAACAGCCTCGTATTGTCACCTTCCCAGGATGCGTTAGCCTTCGGCACCTTGATGAGCGCCATTGCCGCAGCGCGGATGACCAAATCATTGACCGAGATTTTCACACCTTCCGGCGCGCGGTCATTCATCTGCCGACGGGATTCGAGGAGCGTGTCGATCTCACAATCGACGGTCAGATAGAAATGCGGTGCCGTGGCTTTGGATTCCTGCAACCGTGCGGCGATGATCTTGCGCATCTGGCTGTTGGGCTCGGTCCTGCTGTCGCCCTGAATGGCCGAGCCGGCTGTGGACGGTATGGCCGACGCGGCAGCTGGGCTGGCCGAGATATTGGCAGCCTCGACGTCGCGGCGCAGGATCCTGCCATAGGGGCCGCTACCACTGAGCGCGGCAAGATCAACCCCGCGATCTGCGGCAATCCGGCGGGCCAGCGGACTGGCGAAAACACGGTCGGTCTTCGGCGCGGCATCAGATGTCAGAGCAGCTACAGGAGCCGCAGGAAGCGGTGCGGCGGCGGCCGGTGCGGTCGCGGACGGTGTCGGTTGTGGCGGCGCGGACGGTTCAACTGCCACAGTTTTCGGCGCGGCGGCCACGTCATCTACCGTCTCGCCATCCTCTGCAAGCCGGCCTATCGGTGTGCCGACAGGCACACCTTCGCTACCGGCATCAACAAGAATGCTGGCCATCACGCCGTCATCCACAGCCTCGACTTCCATCGTCGCCTTGTCAGTCTCGATCTCGGCAATCACATCGCCACTGCGGACGGCGTCACCGACAGCAACGGCCCATTTCGCCAGCGTTCCGGTCTCCATCGTCGGCGACAGCGCCGGCATCAGAATGTCAATCGCCATCCCTCAAGCCCCCCGGAAGCCGTCACAGGTGGCCTGAACCGTCGTCGTGATGTCCTCGACCTGCGGCAGGGCAAGTTTTTCCAGATTGGCGGCATAGGGCATCGGCACATCCTTGCCTGTGACGCGCGCGATTGGCGCATCGAGCCAGTCAAAGGCCTGTTCCAACACCTGCATGGCGATCTCCGCGCCAAGACCGGCGAAGGGGAAACCTTCCTCGCAGGTCACAAGACGCGAGGTTTTTCGCACCGAAGTGACGATTGTCTCGATATCCAGCGGGCGGATTGTCCGAAGGTCGATCACCTCGGCTGAAATCCCCTGCTCGGCAAGCCGGTCGGCGGCCTCAAGGGCACGGCCGACCATGATTGAAAAGGCGGTGATGGTAACATCGCTTCCCTTGCGGACGATCTTCGCCCGGCCAATCGGCACCACCCAGTCATCATCCGATGGTACATCGAAACTCTGCCCGTACATCACCTCGTTCTCGAGGAAGATCACCGGGTTGGGATCACGGATAGCCGCCTTCAACAGACCCTTGGCATCCGCCGCCGACCAGGGGGCCACAACCTTCAGCCCCGGACAATGCGCGTACCAGCTGGCATAGCATTGCGAATGCTGGGCCGCGACACGGCTTGCCGCGCCATTTGGACCACGGAAGACAATCGGGCATCCCATCTGGCCGCCCGACATATACAGCGTCTTGGCGGCTGAATTGATAATCTGGTCGATGGCCTGCATGGCGAAATTGAAGGTCATGAATTCAACTATTGGCCGCAGGTCGCCAAAGGCAGCACCGACACCAAGCCCGGCAAAGCCCTGTTCGGTAATCGGCGTGTCGATCACCCGTTTCGGGCCGAATTCGGCAAGCAGGCCTTGGGTGACCTTGTAGGCGCCCTGATATTCGGCAACTTCCTCACCCATGACGAAAACACGGTCATCAGCGCGCATTTCCTCTGCCATGCCGTCGCGTAGCGCCTCGCGAACAGTCGTCTCGGCGCTGTCGCCAGCCGCCACCGGCTCGACCGCCGCGCTTCCGGTTGCCATGGGTTCGGTCATTTGCCTCTGAGCCGGCAGTTGCGCCTGATCTACCTCAGATGCCACCGACGCGGCCCCGGCTTCGGGCGCAGATACCGCTACAGCTACGGGTGCGACGGCGGGCACCGCCTGCGGCATGGCATCGGCGCTGTCACCGTCTTCCAGCAGCATGGCGATCGGCGCGTTGACTTTCACACCCTCGCTTCCTGCCGGCACGAGGATCCTGCCAATGGTGCCGTCATCAAGCGCTTCAACCTCCATCGTGGCCTTGTCGGTTTCGATTTCGGCAATGACATCGCCACTGCGCACAGCATCACCGACCGAAACTGTCCATTTCGACACCGTGCCACTTTCCATAGTTGGCGACAGGGCCGGCATCAGAATATCAATAGCCATTCCTCAATCCCCCCTGAAGCCTTCGCAGCTCGCAACAACTGTCGCGACGATATCTTCAATCTGCGGCAGTGCCAGCTTTTCCAGATTGGCGGCATAGGGCATCGGCACATCCTTGCCGGTCACA
>CAJWDO010000037.1 GCA_913031555.1 uncultured Alphaproteobacteria bacterium
GTTGGCATCCTGGAAATGCGTCTCGACGCCGTCCTGTACCGCTCGAAGATGGTGCCAACCGTCTTTGCCGCGCGCCAGGTGATCAACCATGGCCACGTCATGCTGAATGGCAAGCGCTGCAACATCTCGTCGGTGCTGCTTCGCCCGGGTGACGAGATCGCGCTGAAGGAAAAGGCCAAGAACATTCCGGCCGTCCTCGAGGCGATTGCCTCGGTTGAGCGCGATGTTCCCGAATATGTCGAGGCCGACCACAACAAATTCACCGCCAAGTTCGTTCGCGTGCCCGGTCTTGATGAGGTTCCCTATCCGGTGCAGATGGAACCGAACCTGGTCGTCGAATATTATTCACGTTAACGGCTGACGACAGGGGCGCGTTATTGATCCACGCGCCGCTCTGTCACTATGAATTCAGGGGGCGGGCCATCGGTCCGCCCTCTGCCGTTTGGATATAATTTGTTGATGATTTTTACATGGCGCTGCGCGGTGAATCTGCGTTATCCCTGTTCGGGTGGCTCTCGGCCCCGGACATAGGGGGCTGGCTGGATATCCCGTGCTGAAGAGACGTGACCATGACGAACAATGATGATGACATTGAAGACGTGCCGGCCCCATCGTCCGATGGCTGGCCCGAGCGTTATTTCGCGGTGATCTTCACCAACCAACGGACCTTGGCGAATGACGATATGTACAGCCTGACTTCGGACCGGATGGTTGAGCTGGCGCAGCAACAGCCGGGGTTTCTGGGTGTTGAATCGGTGCGTGGTGAGGACGGGATCGGAATCACCGTGTCATACTGGCGTGACCGCGCCGCAATCCGCAACTGGCGGGTCAATGTCGAGCATCTTGCCGCGCAGCAGATGGGGCGCCAGGAATTCTACAGCTGGTATCACCTTCGCGTCGCCGAGGTGGTCACGCACAGGAGCTTCGACGCCGGCGATATGGTGAGCGGCGTCTAAACCCCTACACAGTGACCAGACCACTCCTGATCAGGTGTCAGGTTATTGGTTAAGGCAGAATATCTGTCAGGCCGCGGGCTTGGCGTCGACGCCGCGGGTCTGCAACATCTCGGTCAGCTCGCCCGTATCATACATTTCCCGGATGATGTCACAGCCGCCGACAAATTCACCCTTCACATAAAGCTGTGGGATTGTCGGCCAGTCGGAAAACGCCTTGATGCCTTCGCGGATGCTGCCATCCTCGAGAACATTGATGCCGCGGAACGGCACACCGAGATGTGTCAGCACACCGACCACGGCGGCCGAAAAGCCGCATTGCGGAAACACCGGGGTGCCCTTCATGAAAAGAACAACATCATCGCCGCCGATATCGGCCTGGATACGGTCGCGGGTTGCGTCATCAAGCATGATTGTTTCTCCAGCTGGGGGACGGGCTGATCGCCTCGGTCCGGGATTCAGTTATTTGTCGGCGCCGATGTCTGTAGTGCCAGCGCGTGCAATTCGCCACCCATGCGGCCACCAAGCGCCTTATAGACCATCTGGTGCTGCTGGACCCGGCTCTTGCCGACAAAGGCCTGTGCAACAACACGGCAGGCATAATGGTCGCCATCACCACGAAGATCCTCGATCACCACCTCGGCATCAGGGAAAGCGTCCTTGATCAGCTCTTCGATTTTGGATGCCTGCATCGGCATGAGGCATTGTCCTCCTTGTTGGGTGACGTCACCCGCCCTGCATCAGTTCGGGGATGGTCGCCTCGACCTGATCACTCAGGTCTACTACAGATATGGCACCCTCATCGCCGAATTGCAATTCGCCTCCGTCAAGGGTGCTGCCTATCGCCGCAGCGGGCACGCCGGCCGCCTTTGCAGCGGTCAGCAACGCCTGTGGATCAGCGGCGGCGACAACATAGCGTGCCTGATCTTCACCAAAGGCCCAGCCATGGAGATTGCCGCCAGACGGCAGGGCGATCTGCGCCCCGATCCGGCCGGCGATACACATTTCGGCAATGGCGACGGCAAGCCCGCCATCGCTGATGTCATGCGCCGCCGTGATCGCGCCGCTGGCAATCTGTTGCTGGACGAACAGGCCGTTGCGGCGTTCCGCCTCCAGATCGACCGGCGGCGGCGCTGCCTCGGGCGCGCCTGCCAGATTGCGGGCATAGAGCGAGACTCCAAGCCAGCCATCATCCGCCTCGTCCGTCTGCCCGATGACAATCAGGCTCAGGCCGGCAGCAGCAGGTGCCATGCCGACGGCGGTTTCAATGTCCTCGATCGTGCCGATCATGCCAATCACAGGGCAGGGCAGGATGGCACTGCCATCGGTCTCGTTATACAGCGAGACGTTGCCCGACACGACAGGTGTGTCAAATGCGCGTGCGGCATCGCCCATGCCGAGAACCGACTGCGCCATCTGCGCCAGAATTTCGGGCCGTTCCGGATTGCCGAAATTCAGATTGTTGGTGATGGCAAGACCGCGCGCGCCGATCGCCGACAGGTTTCGCCACGCCTCGGCGACGGCCTGCGCGCCGCCCGTGTGTGGGTCCGCCTCGACATAGCGCGGCGTGCAATCCGTGCTGGCGGCAAGGCCACGGCGTGAGCCGTGAACCCTGACAAGGCCGGCATCGCCACCCGGCGTCGCGATCGTATCCGCCATCACCTGGCTGTCATATTGCTCATATATCCAGCGCCGGCTGGCAAGATCGACACTGCCGAGCAGAGATTTCAGAATCACGCACACAGGCTTGTCGTCACTGACATCGGCGCTGGCCAGAACCGGCCGCTTTGCCAGCTCGGCCTGTGGGCGATCATATTCCGGCGCGTCATCGACAAGCGGTGCCAACGGGATATCACAGGCGATGTCGCCATCCTTCAGCAGGACAAGCCGCCCGGTCTCGGTCACCTTGCCAATCGGCATGAAATCGAGATCCCACTTTTCAAAAATCTGCCGGGCCGTGTCGGTGGCGTCGGGCTTCAGGACCATCAGCATTCGTTCCTGGCTTTCCGACAGCATCAACTCATAGGCGCTCATCCCGTCTTCACGGGCCGGCACCAGATCAAGGTCCATCTCCATGCCAAGGCCGCCCTTCGACGCCATCTCGACCGAAGAGGAGGTCAGGCCGGCGGCCCCCATATCCTGAATTGAGAGAACCGAGTCCGACGCCATCAGCTCAAGACAGGCCTCCATCAACAGCTTGCCGGTGAACGGATCACCGACCTGAACTGTCGGGCGCTTGGATTCCGTCTCGTCGGAAAATTCCGCCGATGCCATGGTGGCGCCATGAATGCCGTCGCGGCCCGTTTTCGCGCCGACATAGATCACCGGGTTGCCCGGACCCGTCGCCGCCGAGCGGAAGATGCGGTCGCTGTTGGCAAGGCCTATCGCCATCGCGTTCACAAGAATATTACCATTGTAGGACGCATCGAAATTGACTTCACCGCCAATGGTCGGGATGCCGATGCAGTTCCCATAGCCGCCAATGCCCGATACCACCCCGGACAGAAGGTGGCGTGTCTTGTCGTGGTCGGGGGCGCCGAAGCGAAGCGCGTTCAACAGCGCCACCGGTCGCGCGCCCATGGTGAAGACATCACGCAGAATACCGCCAACGCCTGTCGCCGCGCCCTGATAAGGCTCGATGAAAGAGGGGTGGTTGTGGCTTTCGATCTTGAAGACTGCGGCAAGCCCGTCACCAATATCAACCGCACCGGCATTCTCGCCCGGTCCCTCGATGACCTGTGGCCCGTCGGTCGGCAGGGTCTTCAACCATCTCTTCGAGGATTTGTAGGAGCAATGTTCCGACCACATGGCCGAGAAAATGCCCAGTTCGCACAGGTTGGGTGTGCGGCCAAGCCGTTTCAGGATGAGGTCCCATTCTTCCTGCGACAGCCCCATTGAGGCGGCATTCTCGAAATTCATGGCAGGATTCTGATGCGGCGCACCCTTGATTTGGCTCATGATACAAGGGCCTCCAGACTGGCGGTCAGCATGGTGGCGCCGTCGGCGCTGCCAAGCTCGGTCGAAAGGGCGCGTTCGGGATGCGGCATCATCCCCATAACGCGGCCATTTGCCGAGATGATGCCGGCAATGTCGCGGGCGGCACCATTCGGGTTGGACGGCCCATGAATGTTACTGTCGACATAGCGGAACGCGATCTGGCCGCTATCCTCAAGACGCTGCAGATCATCATCAGTAGCGAAATAATTTCCCTCGTTATGCGCCAACGGAATGATCAATTTCTGCCCCGGGACCAATCCGGCGGTGAAGGGCGATTCGGTGCCGCCAACGACCTCGATACAGGTGTTGCGACAGACATATCTCAGGCCGGCATTCTCGACCAGAACACCGGGAAGAAGGCCAGCCTCGAGCAACACCTGGAACCCGTTACAGATACCCATCACGGCGCCGCCACGCGCGGCATGGTCAAGAACAGCCTCCATGATCGGTGATCGCGCCGCCAACGCCCCGCAGCGTAGATAATCGCCATAGGAAAAGCCGCCGGGAATGATCGCCAGATCGACGGGGTCGAGGCTGGTTTCCTTGTGCCAGACAAGAGCGGGCCGACGCCCGGCCAACTTTTCAACCGCCACCATCATGTCACGGTCGCAGTTTGATCCCGGGAAGACGATGATGGCGACGCGAAGCTCGCTCAGGCTCATCCCTCATCCTCCCCGGCAATCTCGATCTCGTAATCCTCGATCACGGTGTTCGCAAGCAGGGTCTCGCACATGCGGGCCACACGCTGCTCCGCCCGTGCCGGGTCGCTTTCGTCGATATCGAGGGAGATCCGCTTGCCAACCCGTACCTCGCCGACTTCCTGGAATCCAAGATCGGTGAGCGAGCGTCCGATGGCGCGTCCCTGCGGGTCCAGAACGCCCTCTTTCAGCGAGATGTTGACGATTACCTGCATGGATCTGTCCTTTGCATCGATGCGGTGGGGCAGGCGGTCAGAATGCCTGCGGTATGGTGACGCCAAGGCGGCGCGCGATTTCCTGATAGGCCTCGGTCAGACCGCCAAGATCGCGGCGGAACCTGTCCTTGTCCATTTTCTCGTCGGTGCCGACCTGCCAGAGGCGGCAATTGTCAGGACTTATTTCATCGGCAAGCATCAGCCCGCCGCTGCCATCCGCCGGCCGTCCGAATTCAAGCTTGAAGTCGATCAGCCTGACATTGATGGCGGCGAAGATATCGGTCAGCAGGGTGTTGATGCGGTGTGTCTCGGCTACCATCACATCGAATTCCCCGGCATTGGCCCAGCCAAAGGTCAGGATATGCTCGCGCGCGATGATCGGATCGCCAAGTGCGTCATCCTTCAGGCAGAATTCAACCAGCGTGGATGGCAGATCGTCACCCTCGGTCAGCCCCAGCCGCGGGCAAATGGACCCGGCGGCGACATTGCGAACAACCACCTCGACAGGAATGATCTCCAGCGCGCGGATCAACTGCTCGCGCTCATTCATCCGTTCGATGAAATGGGTCGTCACTCCGGCAGCGCCCAGCCGGTTCATGATATGCTCGCTGATGAAATTGTTCAGCACGCCCTTGCCGGTGATGACGTCTTTTTTCCGGGCGTTGAAGGCGGTGGCGTCATCCTTGAAATACTGCACAAGCGTGCCTGTATCGGGGCCGGGATAGATGATCTTGGCCTTGCCCTCATAAAGTGGCTGCCGCTCCCCCATTACCGGTCCCCGCCAAAAACGCGGGCGAAGATCGTATCGACATGCCGAAAATGCTGGTCGAGGTCGAACAGCGCATCGATATCCGCCGCGCTGAGTGCCGCCTTCACATCCTCGTCGGCCTTCAACCTGTCGCGATAGCTGCCGCCATCCTTCCAGGTGGCCATGGCGTTGCGCTGCACCATCACATAGGCATCCTCGCGGCTGACGCCTTTCTGGGTCAGCGCCAGCATCACCTGCTGCGAATGGACAAGCCCGCCAAGCTGATCAAGATTTGCCTGCATCGAATCTGTGTAGACCACCAGCTTTTCTACCACGCTTGCAAGGCGCTGCAGCGCGAAATCAAGGGCAATGGTGGCATCGGGCCCGAATACCCGTTCTACCGACGAATGCGAGATATCACGCTCATGCCACAGCACGACATTCTCCAGCGCCGGTGTCACGGCGGCGCGGACGATGCGCGCCAGCCCGGTCAGGTTTTCGGTCAGCACCGGGTTGCGCTTGTGCGGCATCGCCGACGAGCCTTTCTGGCCGGCGGAGAAAAATTCCTCTACCTCGCGAAGCTCGGTACGTTGAAGATGCCTGATCTCGGTGGCAAGCCGCTCAACCGAACTTGCAATGACCCCGAGTATGGCAAAGAACATGGCGTGCCGGTCGCGCGGGATAACCTGGGTCGACACCGGTTCGGGCGTCAGGCCCAGCTTTTCGGCGACATGCGTTTCGACCGCCGGGTCGATATGCGCGAAAGTGCCGACCGCACCGGAAATAGCGCAGGTCGCGATCTCGGCGCGCGCCGCTTCCAGCCGTTGGCGGCAGCGGGTGAATTCGGCGAAGAAGGTTGCGAGCTTGAGGCCGAAGGTTGTCGGCTCGGCATGGATGGCGTGACTGCGGCCGATTGTCGGAGTGTAGCGATGTTCCTCGGCGCGTGTGCGAAGCGCCGCCAGAAGGCGGTCCATGCCGACAAGCAGAAGATCGCTGGCGCGCGTCATCTGTACGGCAAGCGTGGTGTCCAGAACGTCGGAGGAGGTCATGCCCTGATGCACGAAACGGGCTTCCTCGCCAACATGTTCGGCAAGACTGGTCAGGAAGGCGATGACATCATGCTTGGTTTCGCGCTCGATCTCGTTGATCCGGTCAATGTCAAAACCGCCCCGATCCCAGACGGCCTTTGCCGCCTCTTGGGGGATCATGCCAAGCTCCGCCATCGCGTCACAGGCATGCGCCTCAATTTCGTACCAGATTTGAAACTTACTCTGCTCGGACCAGATGGCGGTCATTTCCGGTCGCGAATATCGGGGAATCATCGAGCTGTTTTCCTTTGCCACTGCCAGCGCCGTGGTTGTAGCATCAGCAGGGTGAGAATACCAGTACGTAACCTGGGCAAAACGGTTGTCCCCGGCCCGTCAATTCAGTCCGGTAGGAACGAGGAAGCAATGTTCATCCGACGGCTTGTTGTCAATACCCTGTTGATGGTTGCCCGCAATCCGGCGGTGCAGAAAAAAGCCGGCGAGGCGGCCGGCAAGGCGCTCCAACAGGCGCGCCCGAATCTGATGAAGGCCAGTCGGCGGGCCGGTCAGTTGACCCGCAAGGCGCGCGACAGGATCAACGACATGACCGACCCGAAATAGGGAGCGACCAGAGTGTTGGGCCAAAATGTCCGGCCAGAATGTCCGGCCAGAGTGCCGGTGCTAGAGAAGCCCGAGGCTCTTGAAACTCACCACCTCGCGGCCGGCAACAACCAGATGATCGTGAAGCGTCACCGTAACCAGCGCCAGCGCCGCGCGAAGTTCGGCTGTCATATCGATGTCGGCGCGCGACGGCTCAGTCTCTCCGCTGGGATGATTATGGACGAGGATCACCGCCTTGGCGTGATGGCGCAGCGCGGCGGCGACAACCTCGCGGACATAGACCGGCGTCTGGTCGATGGTGCCGCTGGACAGGCGTTCCTCGGCGATCAGCCTGTTCCGGTTGTCGAGACAAAGCATCATGAAATGTTCGATTGGTTCATGTGACAGCCGTGTGATGCAGTAGTGCTGAACCTCGCTCCAGCTTGCCAGCACATGCCGGTTGTGAATGTCCGAATGGCTGAGATGCAGACCGGCGGCCTCGACAATCTTCAACGCCGATACCGAGGCATCCCCCATCCCGCGATGATCACGAAGCACTTTTGCCGGCGCGCGCAAAACCGCCGACAGTGAACCGAAACTGGTCATCAGATCCTTTGCCAGCGGTTTGGTGTCGGTGCGCGGGTTGCCGGCATAGAGCAGCATCTCGAGAAGTTCCAGCTCGCTGAAGACAGCGGCGCCCTTGTCGAGAAGCTTTGCCCGCATGCGGGCCCGATGACCTGACTGATGACCTGACTGAAGGGGGGATTGCGAGGCGGATTGCGGGGCCGACTTGCTGGTTGGCGGCATGTTGGGCTTTCTGGCCATACCCACAGGGATAGTCCATCAGGTCTAAAGAAAACGTTAAGAGACCCGCGCAATGATGCAGATTGGCTGAGATGCTGATTGGCGGAGAGGCCTTGTGGCGGTCTAGATATAGGGCGGCGCTGAATATCCCGCCGGTGACAGGGTGAAAATTTCCGGGTCGCCGTCGGTGATGCCGATAGAATGTTCGAACTGTGCCGACAGGGACCGGTCGCGTGTCACCGCCGTCCATCCATCACCAAGGATCTTGGTCTCGGCGCGCCCAGCATTGATCATCGGCTCAATGGTGAAAATCATGCCGGGTGCCAGCTTCATGCCGGCGCCGGGAGTGCCAAAATGCAGTACCGTCGGGGCGCAGTGAAAGGTCTGGCCGAGACCGTGGCCGGTAAAGTCGCGGACCACGGAAAATCTTTGTGCCTCGGCGTGGATCTGGATGGCGTGACCGATATCACCAAGCGTGTTGCCCGGTCGGGCGACCTCGATGCCGCGCATCAGACATTCATGTGTCACCGACGTCAGCAGACGCGCCTTCACCGACGGTTCGCCAACGAAATACATCCGCGATGTGTCACCATACCAGCCATCGAGAATTACCGTGACATCGATGTTCAGGATGTCGCCGTCGCGAATTGCCTTCGGTCCCGGAATGCCATGGCAGACAACATGGTTCAGTGAAATGCAGGTTGCCTTTGGAAAGCCTTTATAGTTCAGCGGCGCGGGGATCGCGCCATGCGCGCTGATATAGTCATGGCAGATGCGGTCCAACTCCTCGGTCGTGATCCCGGCATGAACATGCTGCGTGATCATGTCGAGGACCGACGCGGCCAGCCGGCCGGCGGCACGCATGCCGACAAAGCCGTTTTCATCATGAAGGATTACAGGATCGGTGCGCATGGCTTTCTTGGTTCCACCTCGGATGTTTCGCGGATACCACTAATCACAAAAGGTCGGCTTGCCAAGCCATTTAGGGGGATTGATCCAACGTCAGACGGTGTCTGGCCAATAGCCTGTTCAATAGCCCGGACTTGAGCCCGGACTTGACCGCCGCCGGAAAGACGCTATCTCCGGGGAAGTATTTTTTCAGTTACCATCAGAGGAAACAGGCATGGCCAATCCGACAGCCGCAATAATCGTCATCGGTGATGAAATCCTGTCCGGCCGTACCAAGGACAGGAATATTGGATGGCTGGCAGAGCAACTCAGCCAGCAGGGCATCATGCTGCGTGAGGCGCGGGTGATCCCTGATGTTCGTGAAATCATTATCGACACTGTGAAGTTGCTGTCGGCGGCACATGACCTTGTCTTTACCAGCGGCGGCATCGGGCCGACGCATGATGACATCACCACCGAATGTATCGCCGCCGCCTTTGGCAGGAAGGTGATCCGGCACCCCGAGGCGGAGGCACGGCTGATTGCGCATTACGAGGATACGGATATCGAGTTCAACGCGGCGCGCCAGAAGATGGCCGACATTCCCGAAGGTGCCGCCCTGATCGACAATCCGCTCAGCGCCGCGCCGGGCTTCATCCTTGGCAATGTTCATGTGTTTGCCGGCGTGCCATCCATCCTGCAGGCGATGTTCGAGGGGTTGCGTGACCAGCTTCCCGGCGGTGTCGCCATGACCCGCCTGACCGTGCAGTGCGCCATTGGCGAGGGCACCATTGCCACGATCATGGAAAGTGTCCAGGTCGCGCATGACGGTGTCAGCATCAGCAGTTATCCCTGGTTCAAGCCGGGCCAGTTCGGCACCGCCGCCGTGGTCAGCGGTCTTGACCCGCAGGTGACCATGGCCGCGGCTGAGTCACTTGCCGCCGGAGTTCGCGATCTTGGCGCCGCTGCCGACATCATGCCGCTTGGTCAGGATGGTCGGGCCTAGTCGCGTCGTTTGAAACCCGGCACCGATCCGCGTGGCTTGCGGCCGCGTCGTGACGTGCCATCACGGGTGCCTGTCTGACCAGAGCGCCACAGTGATGTGCTGCTGTCGCTGTTGATACCATCGTCCGATCTGTCCTCATCACGAATGACAATACGCGATTGCAGCGGGTCGTTGGCGCGCTTGCGGTAACGGTAGTTGGCCTCTTGCTTGATTCTGGCAAACGGAATTGGGTGGGCATCCCATTTCTCGGGCGGCGTATCGTTGGCACCGAACAGCGGGACATCCGACCGCTTGAAGAAGGGGATCAGCACCATACCGGCCAGAAAACCACCGATATGCGCGAAATAGGCAACCCCGCCATCATCACCTGCCAACGCGGTCGGTACGGCGACGAATTGCCCGCCGATCCATATGCCGAGAACCAGCCAGGCCGGCAGGTTGATGAATCTGATGAAGATGAGGATTAACAGGAAGGTGCGGATCGCGGCGCGTGGATGCAGGATCAGATAGGCCCCAAGGATGCCGGCGATGCCGCCCGAGGCTCCAACCATCGGTACCCGCGAGGTGGGGCCGATCATGAATTGTGCCAGCGCCGCAGCAGCGCCGCACAGCAGATAGAAGACGACAAAGCGCCACGGCCCCATCGAATCCTCGACATTGTCGCCGAAAATCCAGAGATACAGCATGTTGCCACCGATATGCATCCAGCCGCCATGAAGAAACATCGCTGAAATCATTGTCGCCCAGGCTGGCAGGATGGCGATTTCGGCCGGCATTGGCGCGGCCCCGCTGGCGTTGGCGGGGATAAA
>CAJWDO010000038.1 GCA_913031555.1 uncultured Alphaproteobacteria bacterium
GTAATCATGTTCCGCGTTACGTGGCTCGATGACAAAGGCGAAACCCAGGTAAACAGGGGTTTCAGGATCCAGATGAATTCGGCCATCGGGCCGTACAAAGGCGGCCTGCGCTTCCATCCTTCGGTGAACCTGAGCATCCTTAAATTCCTCGCGTTCGAGCAGACTTTCAAAAATAGCCTTACTACATTGCCAATGGGTGGCGGAAAGGGAGGGTCGGATTTCGATCCAAAAGGAAAATCAGAAAATGAGATCATGCGTTTTTGCCAGAGCTTCATGACCGAGCTGTCAAAGCATATCGGGGCTGATACCGACGTTCCTGCGGGTGACATTGGTGTGGGCGGACGCGAAGTGGGCTATATGTTCGGCCAATACAAAAGGCTACGAAACGAATTTACAGGCGTGCTTACCGGAAAAGGCATCAGCTTTGGCGGGTCGCTTATCCGTCCGGAAGCTACCGGCTACGGCTGTGTATACTTTGCACAAAGCATGCTGAATACCAAAGGTGAAAGCTTCATAGGCAAAACAGTGGTCGTGTCAGGATCAGGCAACGTGGCGCCGTGATCTTTCGCAACACCTTCGACCGGAACCGCGTGACATCCTGGAATGAAAGCCTGATGGAATATGTGGCGAAGAACGACTATTTTGAGAAACAGAAATCGAAGGATGGCATGGACCGGTATTTTGCCAGCCTTGAGTCGTCGCGGCCGCAGATTCTGGGCCTCTACTGGTCACCGCCGCAGATGGAGGCCCGCACCTCGTCCGAACTTGCCGTGGCACGCCGCTGGCTCAATAGTCTGTGGACATTCTCTTCCGAGAATGGTGTCGAATTCGACCCGGATCGTGAATGCCTCTATGCCGACAGACTGCGCCAGCGTGAACCTGGCGATGACACGCTTGGCCTCAGCGCGCATGTCGATGGCGGTTCGGTGGAACGCTGGCTTGATGAGGGGTTTCGGGGTGTCTATCGGCACCTGCTGTCGGGTGATGTCGAATCCTATGATCCGTTCGATGCTGCCTTTCGCACCGTCACCATGGAAATCCCGTCGCCGGCTGTCTGCTCCATGTTCCGGACCTATCAGGGATGGACGGCACTCAGCCGCCAGGGGCCGGGTGATGGCACGCTCAATCTGGTGCCGATCGCCAATGCCCTTGCCTGGGTTATCCTGCGCGCCCTTCAGGATGATGTTCCGGATGATGAATTATGTGGTGCCGCGCCGTCCCGCGCCCTGACCATCAGCGAGGCCTGGCATGCGAAAATCCTGCGCGCCTATGTTCCGATCCCGATGGTCGAACCCGGGGATACGGTGTGGTGGCACCCCGATGTCATACATGGGGTCGAGAGCCAGCATACAGGTGCCGGTTACAGCAACGTCATGTATATCGGTGCGGCACCGGCCTGTGCCAAGAATGAACGCTTTCTTGCCGAACAGAGGCGCGCCTTCGAGGCTGGTGAAAGCTCGCCCGATTTCGCCGCCGAGAATTATGAGGTGGATTTTGAAGGCAGATTCACCGCCGACATGCTATCACCGCTCGGGCGGGTTCAGATGGGATATGAGGCCTAGCGTCCGACGCCTTGACGCCTAAGAGGGCAGTTACACCGTAAAGGGTTGAGTGAATGATTTCCGTGGGTGGTGAAAACCTCATAGACCTTGTGTCGGGCGATGTCGGTGCAGACGGCCTGCCAAACTATACCGCCAATCCAGGCGGATCGCCTTTCAATGTCGCCATGGCGGCAGGCAGGCAGGGTCAGGATGTGGCTTATCTGACGCCCATTTCCGAGGATGCGCTTGGCAAGCTTCTGGCTGACCGCCTAGTGCAGAGCCATGTGAAGATTGTTGCCCCGCGGGTGCCGCACCCGACGTCGCTTGCCGTGGTGTCGATTGCCGATGGCATTCCGTCCTATGCCTTTCATCGCAATGATACGGCCGAACGCCAGGTCGATATGGACAGCCTTCAGCGCGACATGCCGGCACCGACCCGGATATTCCATGTCGGCTCGCTTGCGATCATCGGCGGGGCCGATGCCGAAAACTGGGCGACATTCTTTGCCGACTGCCAGCAGCGCGGCCTGATGACATCATTGGACCCGAATGTGCGACCTGGCCTGATAACCGACCGAGACGGCTATGTCGCGCGGATCAAGGGGATGATGCGCCATGTCGATATCTTCAAGCTCAGCGACGAGGATCTTGAATGGCTATATCCGGACCGGTCGCTCGAGACGGCGCTTGCCGATTGCCGCGCCGAATGCGACGCCGTGCTGTTCATCCTGACGCTTGGTGGGGCCGGGTCACGCGCCTTTCTTGGCGGTATCGAGATCCAGGCGGACGCCTCGGCTGTTGAAAATCTTGTTGATACGGTGGGCGCTGGCGATACCTTCATGGCCAGCATTCTGTCCTGGGTGATCGAGAATGACCTTGCCTCGCGCGATGCGCTGTCCAGCATCAACGAGGACGCGCTTCGTGCCGCCATGAGGCGTGGCAGCGAAGCAGCAGCCATCAATTGCGGCAGATCGGGATGCAATCCGCCCTGGTGGGACGAGCTGGCGAGTGTGTAACCTGACCGGAATTTTGAAAAGCCGCTGATATGCCCAAAAATCTTCAGATCGATCCGCAACAGACCTACACAGCCGATACGGTTCGCTTTGCCGACATTCCGGTTCACGCCTATGCGCCCGATATCGCGGCCGAGCGTGCCAGATGGGGTGACAGGGCGCTGTGCGAGGCGCTTCGGCATATGCTGGTGATCCGCGAATTCGAGAGCATGCTTCATGCCTTCAAGTCGACGGGTGCCTATCGCGGCATCGAATATGTCTATAAGGGCCCGGCGCATCTGTCGGTCGGTCAGGAGGCCGCCGCGGTCGGCAGCGCCATGGCGCTTGGCCCGAATGACCAGATCTTTGGCTCGCATCGCAGTCACGGTGAGATCATCGCCAAGGGGCTGGCGGCCGTTGCCGCCATCGACGAGGACAGCCTGCAATCAATCATGTCGACGCATGGCGATGGCCAGCTTCTCAAGCTTGTGTCCGAGCATGTCGGCAGCGCCGGCGGCGCGGCGGCGGAGGCGTTTCTGCTGACCGGTGTTCTGGCCGAGATTTTCATGCGGGATACCGGTTTCAACCGCGGGATGGGCGGCTCCATGCATGCCTTCTTCACGCCGTTTGGTGCCTATCCCAACAACGCCATTGTCGGTGGATCATCCGGCATCGCGGTCGGCGCCGCCCTGCGGGCGCACCTGTCCGAATCCGGGGCGATCTGTGTGGCCAATCTGGGTGATGGCAGCACCGGTTGCGGCCTGATCTGGGAATCGATGAATTTCGCCGGCATGGGGCAGTTCCGCCAGCTTTGGCAGCCGCCTTTCGATCACAACCCGCCGGTGCTGTTCTGCTTTACCAACAATTTCTACGCCATGGGCGGGCAGACACGCGGCGAGACGATGGCCTGGGATCGGCTGTCAAGGATCGGTGCCGGCGTCAACCCGGCGCAGCTTCACGCCGAAACGGTGGACGGCTCAAACCCGTTGGCCGTGGCCGACGCGATGGTGCGCAAGGCTGAGATCCTGCGCAGTGGGCAGGGGCCGGCGCTTCTCGATATCGAATGCTACCGCTATTCCGGTCACTCGACGACCGATACCAACGCCTATCGTTCGCGCGATGAATTGAAGGCCTGGCAGGCGCATGACCCGATCGCGCGCTATCGCGGCAGGCTTGTCGAGGGCGGTGTGATCACTTCCGAAGCTGCCGATGACATGGTCACCGCCGTGGAAGCCCGGATTGAGGCGGTAACAAGGGCCGTCGTCGACAGGCAGAACGCGCCGGCGGTTGATATCGCGGCCAACCCGACAATCATTGGCGGAATGACCTTTAATGGCGAGGAGATCGAGTTGGGCGGCAGAGCCGCCGACCTGCTTGCCGACCCGGCCGATATTGGCGCCATCAGGTCGATCGCGCGCAAGGCGAGGTTCGGCATCGATGATGACGGCAACATGCATTCGCCGATGCGGGCGGTCACGCTGCGTGACGCGCTGTCGGAATCCATTCTTCACCATCTTGTCCATGACCAGAGCCTGATTGCCTATGGCGAGGAGTGCCGTGACTGGGGTGGTGCCTTTGGTGTGCATCGGGGCTTTGCCGACATCATCCCCTATCACCGGCTGTTTAATGCGCCGATTTCCGAGGCCGCCATCGTTTCGACGGCGGTTGGCTATGCGCTTGCCGGTGGCCGGGCGCTTGTCGAGCTGATGTATGCCGATTTCATCGGCCGGGCCGGCGACGAAATTTTCAACCAGCTTGCCAAATGGCAGGCCATGTCGGCTGGTGAACTACGTCTTCCGGTGGTGCTTCGTGCCTCGGTGGGATCGAAATATGGTGCCCAGCATTCCCAGGACTGGACGTCGCTTGTGACGCATGTACCGGGACTACGCGTGATCTATCCGGCAACACCGCATGACGCCAAGGGGCTGATGGCAACGGCGCTGTCCGGCAATGATCCGACGATGGTCTTCGAGAGCCAGCGGCTCTATGACCGGGTGGAGATCTTCGAGTCTGACGGCGTGCCATCCGACTATTTCCGCATTCCCTTCGGCGCGGCGGCCATGCGCCGCACCGGTGATGATGTCACCATGCTGACCATCGGCCCGTCACTTTATCCGGCGCTTGATGCCGCCAGTGAATTGTCGGCACACGGTATCGAGGCGGAGATTATCGATGCCCGCACGCTTGTCCCGTTTGATTACGACGCCGTTGTTGCCTCGGTGGCGCGCACAGGAAGGCTGTTGATTGTGTCGGAAGCGGTCGAGCGCGGCAGTTTTGCCAATACCATTGCCGCCAATGTCACGCGCCTTGCCTTCGCCGATCTGAAGGCCGCCCCGATCGTGCTTGGCGCGCCGAACTGGATTGCGCCCGGCGCGGATATGGAGGATACCTACGCGCCGCAGATCCATGATATCTGCGATGCTGTTCTTGGTAATTTCTTTGCCGAGAAAAGGGTCAACCGCCGCGGTCTTCGCGACTGGGATATCGTCAGCATGGCAAAGCGCGGTATCTGAGCCGGCGGAACTTATCAGTAACGTATGAATGACATGACAAAGAGGGCAAAGGGTGATGGCGACGGAAATTCTCGTACCGCAGCTTGGCAATGAGGTTACCGAGGCGGAGGTCACCGAATGGGCCGCCGCCGTTGGTGATGATGTGTCGGCCGGCGAGGTTGTGGTGGTGATCTCGACAACCAAGGCCGCCCTCGAGATTGAGGCGCCATGCGATGGCAGCCTTGCCGAGATTCGTATCGGTGAGGGTGAGCTGACGGAGGTTGGCGCGGTGCTCGGCGTGATTGAATGACCGATGTCGTCCTGCACCGGCTTGGCGGCGAGGGGCCGGATGTCCTGCTGATCCACGGCTTTGCTGCCGACCGGCTGTCATGGCTTGCCGTGGCGCCGCAGATGTTTGAAACCGCCACCCTATGGGCGGTGGAATATGCCGGCCATGGCGGTGCGGGCAATGATGCCGGTGATGGCACACCGCAGGCGCTCGCCGACGCCATAGAGGCCGAAATCACCGGCAGGCTGACGAGCCCGCTGATCATTGGTCATTCACTTGGCGGGACGCTGGCACTGCATCTGGCGGCCGGTGGTGCGCCGGATATTGCTGCGTTGCTGCTGCTGGCTCCGGCGGGTTTGGCCGGTGGGCTGGACAGCGATTTCATCGACAGGTTGTCCAGCCTCGAGGATGGTGAGGCCGCGTTGCAGGTCATGCAAAGGCTTGTCATGCGCAAGAGCCTGATGACAAGACGAATGGCTGATGCCTTTGTTGAATCATTGCAGGCAGATGGCCGGCGACAGGCGCTCAGGCAGATTGCCGGGGCACTTGCATCATCATCGACATCATTGCCGCCTTATCCGCCTGCCATGCCCTGTGCGGTGCTGTGGGGGGGTGCGGACGAAATCGCCCCGCCCCCCGACCAGTCAACGGCTGCGCTGCGGGTGATTGAGAATGTCGGCCATTTGCCGCATATCGAGGGTGTGGCGGATGTTATCGCCGCGTTTCGTGATCTGCAGGACAGAATTGCTGGGGAGTCATAGGTGCCGAATCCCAGGCGCCCAATCCTAGGCTTTGGTTGGAACTGGAATGTCCGCCGCCAGCAGATCGCGTGATTTCAGCTCGTCCCAGAAAGCCCCCGGAATCGGTGTTTTGAACCAGTCGAGAATCTGCCGCAATTCCGCGGCTTCGCGTGGCCCGGGAATCACCGAGGTGATGATGTCGTTGGCAAGCGGAAATTGCAGCGCGGCGGCCGGCAACGGTACCGCAAATTCATCAGCCACCGCGCCGAGGGCGCGCACCCGGTCGACGACTTCGGCCGGAGCGGCATCGTAATTCCACATTTCGCGCCCGACCAGAACGCCTGAATTGAAAGGGCCACCACAGATGATCGTGGTGCCTGCCGCGCGGCAGGCCGGGAACAGATCCTGCATAGGTGTCTGTTCGAGAAGCGTGTAGCGGCCGGCCAGCAGGAACACATCCCAGTCCCCGATGCCAAGCGCGTCCATGCAGACCTCATTCTCATTCACGCCAAGGCCAATCGCCTTGACCTGACCGGTGCTGCGAAGTTCATCCATCGCCCGGTATCCACCTTCGGTCAGGTCCCTGAAATGGCGGGCATTCTCGTCGCCATGGGTGAAGGTGCCGATATCATGCGCAAGCAATATATCGATCCGGTCGAGGCCAAGGCGTTGCAGGCTGTCCTCGAAGGCGCGCATGATGGCGTCATAGCTGTAATCATAGATCACATGAAATGGCAGCGGATCGATCATGCCGAACCTGGACGGGTCGGCGACCGGCCCGGGGCACAGCAGCCTCCCGACCTTGTCGGACAGAATATAGTCCGAATGCCGCAGCAGATCTCCCATCACCCGCTCTGACCGGCCAAAGCCATACCAGGGGGCGGTATCGAAATAGCCGATTCCCGCATCCTTGGCAGCCTGAATCAACTCGGCGGCCTGACCATAGCCAAGCTCGACGAAATTCCCGCCAAGCGGCGCGCCGCCAAGGCCGAGCGTGTCGATCATCAGTTCGGTCTGGCCGACCCTGCGCTTTTCCATCTGTGCGGTCCTTTCAAGGGTGTCATAGGCAGGGTTGTATGACTGCCAAAGGATGTTATCAGACGCCGCGCCGACGTCGCCGCGCCCGCATCGCCGCATCGGCTTCCGGTGATCCGTCGTGGAACGAGCCGAACCATTTGTCGAGGGGCACCATGCCATCGGCATAATTCACCTCGTAATGACGATGGTGCAGGTAATGCGCGTAATAGGACGCATCCATCACCGTCTCCTCGCCAACGACCAGCTGGTCGAAACCGGTATGGCCCTGTGCCGGCGCAACTCCCAGCCGCGAGGCCAGATTGATCATGTGGATCGGGTGCGCCGGAATGATGAAGAAGATCAGGATAGATGAGAAATACACCACATGTTCGATCGGGTGCATCGACAGCCCCGACCAAGGGCCGGGATTGACGTTCCGATGGTGAAGCTGGTGCGCGATCCGGTACAGCGGTGGCCAGTGCAATGACCGATGGGCTAAATAGAAGCCGACCTCGTGAACAAAGGGCACGACAAAAAACATCGCGACGAAGCCGACCGGGTTTTCCACCGGATTGATCATCGGGGCATAGCCGTTGGCGTAGGCCCACAGCATCAGCACCTCATAAGCTGTCCAGATTGGTACCCCGCTGGCCAGCGTCCAGAACATGTTGTCATAGGTCTGGTTGTTGAAGGTGAAACGTTCCGACCTCTCGCTTGGCCATTTGCGGTTATATTTGAAGGTCGTTCCCTGCTTGCGCCAGACATAGAGCCACAGGTGCCAGGCACCATAGACGATCACCGCGAGGACGAGATTGCGAAGCAGGATCACCCCGGCCCAGGACAGCGACAGGGTCTGGAAATTTTCCAGTGGTGGTGTCAGATAGAGCCAGATGCCGACAGCCAGCAACGCATAGGGGATGTTCCAGGGAAGCAGATAGCCGGGAAAGCCGAAAAACCATTTCAGGAACGCCTTCGGGCGGGGTGGCCAGGCAAAGGCCGGTCCATAGTTGATGCGTCTGTCAGGCGCCCAATGGCCGCGAGAATCTTCCTGACCGAATTTCGACTCTTCCATCCTTGCACCCTCCACCAAGCCTCTCCGTGAATAAAGGGGCCTCATTACCCGCCTGTCTCACAGCACGCTGTCATTCGTCCGGCTGATTATTTTGACGATACACGCCGCACGGCAGAATTCAAACGTGTTGAAGTGTCACCCGTGCTTTGGGTCAAGGATCAACGTTGCGGCTCCCATCAGCCCGGAATCATCACCAAGCTCCGCCGCAACGACCGGAACCGTCCTGAACGGCATCATGGCGTCGCGCCTGATGACGTCGTGAATGCCAAGCGCCAGAAGGTCGAATCCATGTGAAAGGCCGCCGCCAAGGACAACGCGCTCTGGGCTGAACATGTGAATCGCCGAGGTGATCCCCTGGCCAAGATACATCGCCTCGTCGGCGACAAGATTCAGGCAATGCGCGTCACCGGCGCGCGCACCGTCAAAAACATTTCGCGCATCGACAGCACCGCGTTCTGCGCTTGCGGCAAGATAGGGTGATGTAGCCGCCTCCATTGCCGCCATGGCGCGCTGTTGCAGTGCCGTGCCGGAGGCCAGCGCCTCGAAACACCCGACGACCCCGCAATGACAGACCGGCCCGTCCTGCGCCATCTTCATATGGCCGATATGGCCAGCAATCCCCTTATGGCCGCGAAGAAGCCTGCCATCGACAACCGCGCCGCCGCCAATGCCGGTGCTGACAGTCAGATATACCATGTTGCGAGCGCCCCGCCCGGCACCGTGACGCCATTCGCCAAGCGCCGCCGCGATGCCGTCATTCTCGACCCGAGCCGGAAGACCGGTTTGCCGCGACAGCTCTTCGCAAAGTGGAAAGTCATTCCATCCGGGAAGCGTCGGGATATCTGTGGCGGTGCCGGTTTCGGTATTGATCGGTCCGGCACAGGACATGCCGATGCCGGCGATGTTCGCCCGTGTCCGGCCACTCACCTGGCCAATCAATTGATCGACGAGCCGGTTGATCTGGAGCAGTATGCCGGCCGGTCCGGCGGCAGTGTCGGTGGGGAGGGCGGCCCGCTCCAGAAGGCGATTGCCCTCGACAAGGGCGACGCGAAGCTGCGTGCCGCCAAGGTCGATCGCGATGGCCGTATTTGCACTCATCTCACGTCACGCCGGCCCATTCGTGGACCCGGTCAGCCCATGGACCCAGGCAATCCGCTGCGCCAGATCCTCGGCACCGAAAGCAAGTGATCCCATGACGATGGTGTCGGCGCCGGCGCGCCGCAACCCGGGGACAGTGTGCTCTCTGATGCCGCCATCCGCGGCAAGCAGAATCCGACGTGCGTCCGGCCTGCTGTCGATCATCGCGCGGGCCTCGCGCATCCGTGCCTCGGCCTCCGGATCGAGGCCAACACCCTTGATTCCCATCTTCGTTCCCAACAGCGTCAGCATTGCCAGATCATCAAGCCGGGGCGTGGCGGCTGCCACCGGCGTATGGAGTTGCAGCACGATGCCGGCGGCAAGACCATGCGCCCGGATGGCGGCAAGCCCGGCCTCGACATTCCGGTTCTCGGCATGGATCGAGATGATATCGGCGCCGGCTTCGGCGAACTGGTTGATCTGGTCCATCAGGCCGCTATCAGCCACCATCAGATGGACGTGGATGGGTTTTGCGGTCAGTGGCCGGAGCTGGGCAATCAGGTCGGGAAACAACAGAAGCGCCGGTGAAAAATGCCCGTCCGCGACATCGGCATGATAGATATCGACAAAGCTGTCGACCCGCGCGACATCATCGGCGATCCGCACCAGATCGGCAGACCAGAGCGAGAATTCCGCAAGAAGGCGATTTGCCGGCAGGCCGCTAAGGGTCTGAATTGTCGCGCCCATGATCAAATCTCCTTCAGGAACTGGCGAAGCGTCATGCGGAACTCGTCCACATGGGCTTCGGGATTTTCGGATTTCGAGGTGATTTCGGCAAGTCGCGAGCGCGGGATCAGGCTGGCAAGTTCACGCGCCATGGCCAGTGGATGAACAGCATCATGCGATGTTCCGATGACCAGTGTCGGCATATCCAGCGCGGCGATCTCATCCCTGTCGACACCCGGCCCATCATGGCCGATGGCGGCAAGAAGCGCCTGTGTCTGATCAAGTGGCTGCCGGTCGAAAAAGCCGAGAAGCGAGGTCAGATTGTCCGGTGATTCGCTAGCAATCGCCAGCGCTGTCGCAGACTCCTCGAAACGCCGTCGTACTCCGCTACTGTCATCTTTGGCAAGACGGGAAGCAAGATGTTCGGCAAGAAGGTTGGCAATCCGCCGGTGCGGAGCCAGCGTATCTGGAACTGCCTCGACCAACCAGGC